>NZ_JAUIYO010000026.1:0-15320 GCF_044891285.1 Bacillus lumedeiriae | reverse complement strand
CATCTGCAATTGCATCTCGCGCCCCACCAACATGCCAACCCATAGCTGAACAGAATGTAGCTGCTTCTCTTGAAGCTGGCGCTTCAACGGCGCTGGAAGCGAGAGGAGAAAAGTCAGATGCTGCTACACTGCAAATAGTTTCTACAAGTGGAGCTGCATAGAGCCAGTCGGAAAGTTCTAGAGTGAATAGCTATGCTCGATATAAACGCTGTGCAGGTCATGGCCAGTCGGAAACACTCCGTACATTTCCGACTGGCCATATCCTGCTCCGCTTTTAAATAGAGTCTAGCTTTTAAAGGTAGAACAAGCCGATCGGCTCTTTGCAAGCATATTCGAGGAAGCTATTTGCAGAGAAGCAGCATCTGTCTTTTCCGCTCAGGCTTCCACTGCCGTTCCAGCGCTAGCTCCAAAGGCAGATGCTACATTCAGGGAAGTCTTTTGAGGGCATATTCGGGGGAGGAAGGAAGCAATCAACCGTTCTGCGAACCGTTGATTGCTTTATTTTATAAGAGCATATATCCAAAGAGTTATCGACAAAGAAACCATGGATGCCCTTTCCGCTCACGCCTCCGCTACTGCTCCAGCACGGGCTCCAAGGTCATCCGTTAATACTTCATATCTTTATGTAGAAAGAACGAATAAACCTTTATTGGAAAGAAGAAAAGTTTATTCGTTGAAAAGAAGAAAAAAATAAAAGAAGAAACATTTATTTGTAAGAGAAGAAAGGAAGTCGCACCTGTCTTCTCCGCTAAGGGCCTCCGCTCACGCTCCGGCGCAAGCTCCGAAGCCAGGCGCTGGAGAGGTAGAAGATTAATTGATATCAAGACCGCTTTGATCCAATCAAGGTACGGGTAGTATTTTTTGAGAAGATCGTTCAAAAAATCTCCACCCTTTCCCCCTTGCTTGGATCAATTTTTGTCGGTGCTGGATTGCTGCCAAACCGAGCAGACCCAAAACGAGGAACGTTGGGAGCGGCTTGGCTTTTTCATTTTACCGCCAAAAAGCGCTCAAGCTTCGATTGGCAGTTAATTGTTTTATGAAGGTAATTTTCAGCCAACCTCGCACCCCAAAACAAGGGGAAGGTGTAGCACATTCAAGGAAGAATCAAGCTTTCGAAAAATGTTACAAAATATTTGAAATTATTGAAGGAGAAAAAAGAATCTTGTCGAAATGATTAGGTAATGAGACTTAGGTTCTTTTACTCATTTCTACCCCGCTATATTACCTTTTTTAAAATCTTACATTTTTTTTGCTCCCCTTGAGAATAAATCCATTAATTTTGATACAATAGATTTAAGTTTTGAAGATTCCTCTTATATATGTCCACTAACGTTTGTTCATCAGCAGGCGTATATCGCGGAATAAAAGGAGGAAATTAGTTGCCTAGATGTGATTTTTGTCATTCTTTTGTTGATGATGGCAGTTTTATAGAGTTAAAGCCGTCGAGGTATTGGATAGGGAGTTCATGTGGTTGTAAGGGCAAAAGCGGAGAGCAATTGTCTCAGATCATTTACTTTAAAAGCTTACCCCAAAAAGAATTAATGGCTTTGAAAGGTGGATACTTAAAGCTGGCTGCTAATGATTACACAGATTTAAGCGATAAGGATCATCTTTTAACGTCAATAAAAGTAATGGATATGGTTTTAGGAGTGGAAGAATAGTAGTTGGCTATTTTAAAAATAAAATAAGAAAAATCCCTATATGAGTTTGGCCGCTCCAGGGATTTTTCGAGAAGTTTGAAGGATTACTCCCTCGATATAAGGTTTGTGGGTTTATTTTATCATATATCGATGCGAATGTCCTTCATTTAGTGGAGGATTTTTTTATGGAAAATTTAAAATTGGAGGAAACGTCTCTTGATCGGGCGAAAGGACACGTTCTTTTTCATCACAAACAAGCAGATGGATGGATCACTCTCGCGAGAAAGGAAAAGTCGGGGGCGTGGAAGCAGTATCACTATAGACCAGAACAGTTAGCTTCAGAGATGTCTGAGTGGCTCGGTGAGGACGTTTATTTTAGTCAGAATACATTTTATAAGCCGCAGCGGCGAATCGAGAATATAAGGCAATTACGGGCGTTATACGTGGACGTGGATTGTCATCTGTTGAATTTCGATCCGGCTTGGGTTGTTGGGAAGCTAGATTTAGAGATTTTCCAAGAGACTTTGCCGAATCCGAATATTATTATTTTTTCGGGTCGCGGGCTGGTTTGTATATGGATGTTAGAGCCTGTACCTTATAAGGCGTTGCCTTTGTGGCAGGCGATCCAGAATTACTTTTGCGAGCAGCTGCAGTACGTCGGAGCAGATACGAAGTCTATTGATGCGACGCGAGTGTTTCGGGTTGCTGGTTCGGTTAATTCGAAAAACGGACAAGAGGTAGTCGTGCAGTATCGGCATGATTACCGGTATGTATTGCGTGATTTGCAGGGGGATTACTTGCCGGAGCTGGCCCCGGCGCAGCCTAAGAAGCCTGGACGTAAGCCCAAGATTGTTCATTTACATAACGTGCGTAATTTGCATTACTCCAGGCTGCTAGATTTGGTTCGGTTAGTACACTTACGGGATTATGATGTGCAGGGGCATCGGGAGTTATTTTGCTTTTTATACCGGTATTGGAGCTGCTGTTTGACGGATGATACAGCAGATGCCTTGGAACAGATGCTAGAGTTTAATAGCGAGTTTAAAGAGCCTTTGCCAGAACGCGAGGTTATACGAGCGACTAGGAGTGCAGAAAAGGCATGGATCGCGAAGAGTGATGCGAAGGCAAATGAAGAAGCGATCGCCAAGGGCTATCCTGGCGCTGGATACAATTTAAAGAATGCAACGATTATTAAATGGCTGGAGATCACGACAGAGGAACAGGAACACTTACGGACGATCATTGATGGCAATGAGAAGCGCAGACGTAAGAGAGTGCGTGATAAGAAGCGTGTGACAGAAAAGCGTCGTGAGCAGGGCGTTGTTGCGCGTGAGGAGTATTTAGAGCAGCAGAAAGATAAGACTGAGGATAAACTATGGCAGCTGCAGCAAGCGATAGAGAGACATCCTAAAGCAACGAAAGCTGAGTTGGCTAAGCTATTAGGCGTGCATCGATCCCATCTTTATCGTTTGTTGAAACAACTATGATAAAAGTGTCTCATGGTGTGTCGCCCTTATATTATAGGCGTTAGCCTGCTTGCTCGCGTTTAGAGGGTCAGAGGCTCTACTCCTTACTTTGCTTGCCCCCGTACTGGGGGTCTTTTAGTGTTTGAATTTAGCAAATAGTGATTATAAACCTAATAATTATATAGGGGAGCTTATTGTACTTAATAAGGGGATACAGCCTCGGAGCGAGCAGCGGTGGGCAAGCGTTAGCGCGCAGGGGCTACCATCTTATTTATTGTAGGTATGCTTACTGTGTTAACTGAAGTTTTGCTGTTTTGAAAACCTTTAAAATACATGAGGACTGATAACCAATGAATTTCTGTGAATTGATGGACTGGAGCGGATATATTTACTTGGAGAAATTACTTGAACCTGAAGATAATTCATTGAGATTACTTATTGGAAGGAGTAAGGAGGTCAATGTTGGTTTAGGTATAAAACATTTGTCACCGATACAAATAGATTTTGATGTTTTATGTATCGTATTCTGTGATCAATGAATGTTTTGATTGTCTAGATGACAATGAAATATCAAAGGGAGAAGTTTTTCGGATATATACTAAGTCAAAGTACTTGGATTTTATTGAATCAGCCACGATTGAAAGAGAAGATATATGTTTACCTGCAAATTTTGTTCACTATCAATTTTGCTGTTTAAATCACATTATTGATGTCATTTCTTGCGATGCACCTAAAATTACTGCAGTAACAGCTTAACTGAATGTATAAAACCTCACTTTTTTATGCAGCCACTAGGCTAATTTGAGGGCCAGAAACCTTGTTAAATCAACAGTGCATACAATCCTGCATAGAGAAGAAGCGAGATGAAGAATGAAACTCTTTGTGAGATAAGGAATTTTTGGAGTATTCATTTGACGCTTAGAGATCTTATCTAACTAAAAGGTCATATTGTTAAAGATCATGCATTCATTAACATTCAAAAAAGAGACCAAAATTATTCAAATAGAAACAACATAATCCGACAAATTTAGTAATCGTATTACGGTAATATTTAACAAGAAAAGGCAAACTTATTGAAAAATAAGGACGCAAAACTACAGGTCTAAGGTTTTTTAACTATGATGGCTGAGTTGCCTAAAATAAAATGCATATTTTAGGAGGATTACCGGTGTGTATGGAAGTGGACAATTTAGAAAGCAGAATCAATCAACTAAAAAGGGAATTGGTCCAAACGGTAAGGTTAACTGGATTAAATAGTTATGACACCCTTTTTTGCAGTCAAGAGTTAGATGAACTCATCGTGGTTTATCAAAAACATTTGCAAAATAAAACTAATAGTACCCTCGTATTAGCACTAAAATAAGTATCTGAATACTAAATCAATTTTCGCTTTAATTGAACAGGCAGCAAAAATGATCTGTTTATGAGGGTTCTTTTCTGTACTGATAACGAGCGTTATGTAAATAATAAATGTTAGTCCAAAAACAGATCATCTTATATGGGATGGTCTGTTCTTGGGTATATTATTGTTGAAATAGTTTTAAAATGATTCAAGCTCTTTACTGTTTAATACTTCTCCGTTTCTGTCAAATATAACAAGATGCCATGTCTTTTCACCGTCTTGCTCTGCTTCTTTTAAAATTGCATATCCTTTTTCTGATTCATACGAATCTGTGAATTCAGCATCGGTCCATACTTCTTTTGGAGCGAGATAATTTAATTCTTCTGGATCTTTTTCATTAAATTCAAATTCATAGATAGTGAATTGCGCATAATAAAGGTCGTCGCCTATTGAAATAAACTTCTCTACCTGGGGAGAGCTGGCACCTCTATTAGTTCCTTCGTCCAACAAATAAAAAATTTCATCTTTATATTTTGCATACAGCCCGTAATCTTTTCGCTCAACAGCAGTACCAAACAATTTTTCTGCTAGTTCGCTGATCCGGTCAGCTGGGTATGCGACATAGGAAAAACTGTCGTCGATGATTGATTGATCCTCCAGCGAATCAATGGATACATCGATGAACGACTGATAATATAAGCCGTTAGCTATGGCTTCTATCACTTGAGTCCCGTCATCTTTCTTGACGTTTATATTGCGGCTATTAGAAAATTGATACAAGTATTCAATAAGGTCCCTTTTTTCATCCGTTGTAAGATCATCATAAATATTTTTCATAGGCTTTTCCAAGCTTGAGGAAATACCATCGCTCAGTTTTGGAAACTTTCCCGGATCTAGCGAGCGAAGAAATGTTTTAATTGTTTCTTTATTATTTGAGACAGCGAAATTAAGCGATTTTGAACCGGTGTCATCAAGAATCAGCATTAAGCTGCTGTCGCTGTTATATTTCTTTAGTATTGTTTTGTATTCTTTTGCTGTTATTTCGTCCACTGTATCATTTTTTCTCTGTTCATATATCATACGGGGTTTGTCGCTGTCTTCATAGTATTGTTCTATAGCCATTACATTGTCCTTTTCTACAAAAGCAGTTCCCTCTAAGGATAGGAAAATATGCCTCTGAAGATATTCGGATATACTTGGATCGTTTCCCCGGCTTCCGGCGGAATAGCCGCCTGTGTCTACTAAATATGATTTTGAATCTACTGTTGCAATGGAACGTGAGGAAATATCTCCACTCCTGCCTTCATTCTTATACTGTTTTGAAAAGATTTCGGCCGCCTTGTCATTTTTGTATGTCCATACTTCTTCTTTGTAATGAAATTCATCGGTAATCTGTGCTGAAATCATGTACAGTTCTGGTAAATCATCGCCGTTAAAGTCGATTAAATTAGCATATGCTAGCCCTTGATTTTCTCCATTGTCTTCAGTCAGAATACCATGAGGTTCGATCATTTCAACGACGATGTCGTAATAAGCACTCAAGGCGGAAGGTTTTTCTGATTCTGCTTCTTTTGATTCCGAAGGTGTTGCTAAGGTTTCCTCTACATTTTCTGTTTTTTTAACTTCTTCCTTTTCCTCTTTTATAATGGGATCTTTACTGCATCCGGTTAAAAAAAGGAATGTGACTATAATTGCTAAAAAGATGCCTTTCATCCAGCTTCCTCTCTTTCTTGATCTATCAGCTGTGTGTTTTAAAATTCCATGGTCTGATATTTTTTTGGTTAATATTTACTATATTACCATATGGTACAAAAGGAGTGTGTTCTTGATTTGTATAAATAGGCTCGCCGTTGTTTTGTACGGCTTCTGCAGTATTGCTGTAAGTGATAATTTCTTAACTTAGGAGGATCGGCTTTTTTGGAGGTTTTGAAAGTCTCATAACTTATGGGGGATAGTTACGAATAGTTTCTCGATGACTTCAATATGGAAGAAGAGCATAAGGGATTTTTGTTATCAAGTAGGGGGATAGACCAGGCAATGCCTGGCATCATCTCAACTTTTATTGTATAGGAGGTTAAATACTTTTCTTCATGCCACATTCACGGCATTCTCTGAGGAAAATTGTATTTTTCATTGAGCTTTTAAATTGAGCGTTCCCGCAATTGTCGCAGCGGCCAGAAACGATATCGGGTCGTTCTTTGTAATCGTAAACGATTGTTAGGTCATATTTTTTCTCTTCCATGTCAGTCGCCTTTCTCTTGAATTCTAGTGGTTAGTTTATCATGAAGAAGATCGGTGATATACAATTGAATGAGAATAAAAATAAATAAGTGAACAGCAAAGAAGTATCGGCCCCACCTTCGCCAGATACTGTGATAGCCACGCGTGCTATCTCACCTGGTTTTGATTATAAAGATTTAGTATTAATTGGATGTAATGCTGGTTTAAAGAAATGTAAAAATGGATTGTGCGGAGAGGATTCTTTCCGTACTTTTTGTTTTTTTGCTTTCAAATAGGATCTCTTTCGTTTAAAATAGAACATACGTTCCTTTAGTTTTATTTGGATATCTATTGTTATTTCTGGAGTGTTATCATTAGATTGGAATTTGTGAAAAGGGGGATTTGGCTTGTTTAAGAATATTTTTTCTGTGTTGATGGCTATGTTTTTGCTGGCTGCTAATATTCAGGTAGCGAGTGCCAACAGCGGTTTTAAAGATGTTACTTCTTTTAAGAGTGAGATTGAATTTTTAACTTCTAAAGGAATTATTATGGGTTATCCTGACGGCACTTTTAAGCCGGATAATCCTATTACTCGTTTGCAGGCTGTGCAGATGATTTTACGGGAAAAGGGTGTTACTGATTTTTCTAACGTTCCTGATCCTGGATTTATTGATGCGAAGCCGGGAACTCCGCGTTATGGGGAGATTGCAAAGGCTGTTCAGTTAGGTTTTATTAACGGTAAGGTGAATGCGAAGGGTCAGAAGTATTTTGATCCTCAAGGTTTTTTGACGCGTGCTCAGATGGCCAAGATATTGGCGCTTGCTTATGATTTGAAAGGAAGCTATCCGATTGCTTTTACGGATGTTCGCGCGGATCATTGGGCGCACGATTCTATTTCAGCGTTAGCAGCCAACGGTATTACAGCTGGTTATAGCGATGGATCGTTTAAGCCGGGTGTTAATTTATCGCGTCAGCATTTCTCTGCTTTCATGGCTCGTTATCTTGACGACAAGTTCAAGCCGGCGAAAGAGATGTTTGCTCATTTTATCGATGTAGATCAAGGGGATTCGATATTAATTCAAACTCCTAATGGAAAGACGATTTTAGTCGATGGCGGCAAGCGTTCCGCAGGTGAGAAGGTTGTAGCTTATTTGAAGAAAGCGGGAGTTACTTCTATTGATGTAGTCGTGGCCACTCATCCTGATGCGGATCACATCGGTGGATTGATTAATGTATTACAGTCGATTCCGGTTAAGAAGGTTTTAGACAGCGGAAAAGTTCATACTACAGAGACTTATCACGAGTTTTTAAGCTTGATTGATACTAAGAATATTGCGTTTGAAGTTCCTAAGACAGGACAAGCTCTTTCTATTGATCCTGCGTTGAAGGTCCAGGTTCTGAACTCCGGGGATCGTAATGCAAGTGATAATAACGAAAATTCAATTGTTCTCAAGTTAACCTATGGCGGTGTTAGTTACCTTTTGACAGGTGACGCTGATGTGAAGGTTGAAGAAGATATGATCACGAAATTTGATGTGAAGAGTACGATTTTGAAAGCTGGTCATCATGGAGCGAAGACTAGTACATCGCAGGCCTTTGTGAATGCGGTGAAGCCGGCAGTAACGATTTTATCTTATGGTAAGGATAACTCTTATGGCCACCCGACGGATGAAGTGGTTAGCAGATTGAAGGCTGCTGGATCGAAGCTTTATTCTACGGCTGAATCAGGTGATATCGTTGTTAAGACAGATGGTAAGACGTATTCTGTGTTGGCGAAGCCATGGCAAGGTACGATAACGCCGGCTCCTCAACCTCCAGCACCTAATCCTACTCCGACACCAGCTCCTACTCCTACGACTGGTGATGCACGAATTGTATCTAAAGATTTAGCTGGTGAAAAGGTTGGTATTAAGAACTTTGGCAAGGCGAATATTAATATGACTGGATGGCAATTGGTGAGTGTGGAAGGCAATCAGAAATACACTTTCCCTGATGGGTATGTATTGAAGCCAGGCGCAACGGTTTATATTACCTCTGGACAGAGTGCGAAACACCAGCCCCCAACATATTTAAAATGGACGACAGCTAACATTTGGAATAACAGCGGCGACATGGCTAGATTATTTAATAGCAATGGAGTGAAGGTTAGTGAAGTGCGTTAAATATACGCTTGATCGTTATGAAGGTGATGTTGGAGTATTACTTTTAAAGGGCGATGAATCGCAAGAGCTTATTGTGCAGCTGGATAAGTTAGCAGGCGTGAATGAGGGCGATGTTGTTCTTGTGGAGCTTGATGAAGGCAATGAGGTTTTGAAGGTAACTGTTTTGGATGAAGAAACGAAGGTTACTAGAGATCATGTGCAGGATCTTTTGGAGAAATTGAAGAGTAAGAAGTGATTGGAAGCCCCCTTTCTTGATTGAGAGGGGACTTTTTATGTTTAAGAAAATATATTTTTTCTATACAGACAATAACCAGACGTGTGAATTTTACTGAGTTGTTTTACAAAATACTTGGATTTTCTGGTTAAAATATAACTTTTATAAAAAAATTTGGGATTTTAAATTGGCAGACTAATTTTACTATTGAAAAAAGTAAAGCGCTATCATATAATTTTATTATATTTGAAATGGTGTTTCAATAATTGAAATGAGAAGAAGGGAGCAACAGGGGGAATTACGCTAATGGGAAATTTGTGTTCTTTAAATTAGCTATGATCCCAGTCTAAAAAATGAACAAAGTATAGGAGGGATATGGATGTATGGATTATGGAAATGGTATCTTAACAAATCATTCATTTTAAAGATATCGACAGGTTTTTTACTGGGAATAGGTGTAGGGTTGATTTTTGGACCATCAGCGGGAGTATTAGCGCCCCTTGGGGATATATTTCTGAAACTTCTGAAAATGGCGGTCGTTCCACTAATCTTATTTTCGATCATTGTATCTATAAATAATACGAATCCAAAGGAATTGGGTCGTATAGGTGGAAAGATTTTTCCATACTACATAATAACAACTGCTTTAGCTGTATTTATGGGTATTGGCATCGCTAAATTAATCAATCCGGGTTCGGGGCTGAGTTTACCGCAAAACTCAAGTATGGACGTGCCAGAAGCTCCTGCCCTTATCGATGTATTGATGCAAATCATTCCAACTAATATTTTTGAAGCCCTTGCTAACGGCAATATTTTGAGTATTGTATTTATGGCCGTTATTGTAGGATTTGCTGTTTCTTTTATGAGACATTCGCACGAAGCACAAACGAAAGAATGGGGTAATCTTTTATTAAAGCTTATGGAGGCTGGAAGTGAGGTTACTTTCCGCATCCTTAATGGGATTTTACAATATGCGCCTATTGGTGTGTTAGGGATCACTGCTACAACAATAGGAAATCAAGGACTTGATACTTTAAGTGCATTGGCCAAATATGTATTTGCTTCGTATGTAGGTGTAGGTATTCAAATGTTTATCCTCTTCCCTATCATACTTCTAATGTTTAGAGTACCTGTGATAAAATTCATTACTAATACTCGTGAAGCCATAGTGACGGCTTTTGTTACATCTAGTAGTTTAGCAACGCTTCCAGTTACGATTAAAGCTGCACATAAAGCTGGTATTAGTGAGCGGGTAGCGAATTTTACCCTTCCAGTAGGTGCTACTGTAAATATGAACGGTTCTGCGATACATTTTGGGGTAGGTGTCGTTTTTGCTGCTGATATCGTGGGATATGAACTCAGTATTGGAGCGATTGTTGGAATTATCTTAGCAGGAACATTAGCTGCGATCGGAACTGCGGGAGTTCCTGGTGCTGGATTAATAGGAATGTCTATTGTATTTACTCAGGCAGGGCTTCCTATTGAAATAGTAGCGCTCACAGCGGGAGTAAACGTTATAACAGACATGGTCTTTACAACATGTAATGTCACGGGTGATATCGTTGGAGCTGCTGTAGTAGACCAAAGTGAGAAGAAACACACGATTCACCCCGTTGAAGAGTTGACGCGAAAGGTTGCATCGAAATAGTTATAAATACAAAGGGATCTAACCATAAATGGGTTAGGTCTTTTTTGTATGCGCTTGCACAGGGAAAAAGAGTTCAAGGGGGGGATAAATGAACAGAAATATATAACGGACAGTAATTTTGTAAATTACTGTCCGTTTGATTTGGCGGAGATGCAGGTGCTCCTTTTATAGGTTTGAAAAGTATTTTTTTAACCGTCCAACTGCTTCTATTAGTCTTTCCGTTGGAACAGAGAGGGAGATTCGGAAATACCCTTCCCCGCCATCACCGAAGGCAGATCCAGGGGTTACGACGATTCCGACCTCTTGTAAGAGCATTTCAGCAAAGTCCATGGAATTAAATCCATGGGGAACTTCAGCCCAGATGAAGAAGCTTCCGCGAGGGACTTGGACGTTGATTCCTATTTCTTTGAGCGCGTTGATCATTGTGTCCATGCGTTCCTTATATATATCATTGTGTTGTTCAACGCAGCTTTGATCACTTGTTAAAGCAAAGGCTGCGGCTTTTTGTATAGGTATAAACTGACTTGTATCAGTGTTGCTTTTGATGACGGAGAGCGCCTCGATAATAGAGCTGTTGCCTACTACATAACCGATTCTCCATCCTGTCATATTATATGTTTTTGAAAAAGAACCAAATTCGACGGCTATCTCCTTTGCGCCTTCCGCTTGAAGAATACTTGGTGCTTTGTATCCATCAAAAGTGACCATATTGTACGCGAAATCGTGTGCTACGGCAATGTGATGCTTTTTCGCAAAATGTATTACCTTTTCAAAAAAATCTACATCCACTGTTGCTGATGTAGGATTCCCAGGGTAGTTTAAAAACATCAGCTTAGCTTGTTCCAGGACATCTTCTGGAATCGCATCAAAATCCGGTTTAAAATCCAATGACTTCGTTAAAGGCATACTATGAGGCACACCGTTTGCCAGCTGGATCGCTGTACGATAGACACCATAACCAGGATCAGGTGTTAATACAGTCTCTCCTGGATCGATAAGGGCAGGAACTAAATGAGCAATCCCTTCTTTGGAACCGATTAAAACGAGAACTTCACTATCCGAATCAAGATCCACGCCATAACGAGTTTTATAGAAATCAGCAATTGCCTGTCTTAATTCTGGTATTCCACCATAGTTGGGATATTTAAAGTTTGCTGGATCTCCTAGCTCGTCTTTTAATTTTTCTACAATGTGCGATGGGGTGGATAGGTCCGGATCGCCTATGCCGAGATCAATAATGTCTACCCCTTTCTTTTTAAGTTCTGCCTTCTTTTTATTAATAGTAGAAAAAACGTAAGGAGGTATCTGGGAAACTCTCTTTGAACGATACTCTGCTTTTACTGTTTCTTTCATTTTTATCTCGCCTCCAAATTTATTAGCATAAGGTAAAAAAGCCTTTCGAATAAGACATTGAAAGGCTTTTCTGTTGTTTAATTAAGCATTTACTTTTTGCTGTTTTACTTGATTTACGGAAAGAATTTCTGGATCTGTTTGTACTTCAATTAAAGTTGTTTTTCCGGAAGCGATGGCTCGCTGCAACGCAGGTATAAAATCTTCATTTCTTTTCACTTGTTCGCCGTTGCATCCAAAGACTTCTGCTAGTTTCGCAAAGTTTGGATTGGTTAATTCAGTACCTACTACACGATCAGGGAAATGTTTTTCCTGATGAGTACGGATCGTACCGTACAAGTTATTATTTACGACAATAGCGATAACAGGGATGTTATAGCGAACAGAAGTCTCCAGTTCTTGCATAGTCATCATAAATCCACCGTCTCCTGAAAAGGAAATGACAGGTTGATCAGGACAGGCAAGTTTGGCTCCGAGTGCAGCTGGAAGACCATATCCCATTGCTCCAGAGGTAGGGCCGATATATGTTTTAGGCTGATCAAAACGATAATACTTAGAAATCCATCCAAAGAAGTTGCCCGCATCACTTGTAATGACCGCATTCTTTGGAATGTGCTGAGTAAAATCATGAAGCATTCCATCTAAGTCAACAAATTCATCGGAATACTCTTTCGGTGGAGTAGAGAACTCCAGATACTTGTTATGAAGTTGTTGAACGATCTCGCCGCGATCAGAGTTATTCTCATATTCCGAAACAATCTCTTTTAAGCTTGTTAGGAATGACTTAACGTCCGATACGATTGAAAGAGAGGAAGCATATACTTTTCCGATTGTGTCTGGTGAAATGTCAACGTGTATTAAATCCACCCCAGGCTTTAAAAGTGAGTAATCTTGAGTAGATACTTGAGAAAAACGTGTACCAAGTGCAATGACTAGGTCGGATTCGTATATGTATTCAAGCAAATCTTTACTAGGTCCGAATCCTAACCAACCGGCATAAGAAGGGTGGCTGTTTGGAAATGCGTCATATCTTCTAAAGGCCGTAGCAACTGGTAATTGAAGCTTTTCGGCTAGTTCTACTAATAGGTCAGTTGAATTGGAAGCGGTTACTCCGCCACCCGCAATAACGATCGGATTTTTGGCTTTTGCGATCATTTGAAGAGCTTCTTTGACACTTTCCTTGTTTGCCTCAGGAGCAGCTGCTTGAGCGATGCGGTAGTTATCCTGCTGCACTTCGACTACATCTTCCAACATATCGTGAGGCAAAGATACTACTACAGGGCCAGGTCTTCCTGATGTAGCAACGTGGAAGGCACGTGTAACTAATTCGGGAATACGTTTTGCATCTTGGATTTCTACCGTCCACTTGCAAATGTGGCCAAAGAAGGCTGCTAAATCAACTTCTTGGAATGCCTCTTTCCCCATGTAATCACGTTCAACTTGCCCAAGAAAAGCAACCATAGGAGTAGAATCTTGCATTGCTGTATGAAGTCCGATTGAAAGGTTTGCCGCTCCTACCCCACGTGTAGCCATACAAACTCCAACTTTTCCAGAAGCTTTTGCATAGGCTTCAGCCATAAAAGATGCTCCACCTTCATGGCGTGTAGAAATCAGCTCAATACTTTCATGATTATAAAGACCGTCCAATACTCCAAGGTAGCTTTCGCCAGGAACACAAAATACCTTGTCTACTTTTACCTGCTCTAATACATCTACCACTAAATGACCACCAGATTTGCGCATTTTCCATCTCTCCTCACTATGTTTCATTTATTGAAACACCATTTCATTTTTGATATTATGATATTAACATAGGATAAACATAAGGGCAATGCACTTTCAGAATATTTTGTTTAATGGTACTCTGCTATATGTAAACATATAAATATGTAGGATCTTGAATTATCATGGTTAATGAGACCTCGTTTTTTATACTAATTAATTAGAAGATATAGGTTGGAGGGGCACAATGAATCAGAGTGTAATAAAAGCATTAGGGTTGCTTGATCTTTTTTCGAAGGATAAAAAGGAATTGACTCTCAGTGAATTAGCGGAAAAATCGGGTATGGCAAAACCGACAGCTTATCGTTTGCTTTCTTCGTTAGAAGAGTGTGGGTTTTTAACGAAAATAAAAAATAATAATCAAGACGTTCGTTATCGCTTAGGGCTAAAATTACTTGATTTAGGCAGCTTAGTTGCTGAACATCTTGAGCTGCGCTCTATTGCGCTGCCGCTGATGAGAGAATTGTCCGCTGACATTGATGAAGTAGTGCACTTAGTTATATTAGATAGAGATGAAGCGGTATATATTGAAAAGGTGGAGACGAATCAGGCTGTTCGCCTTTATACTCGTGTTGGAAAAAGATCCGAACTTTACAGCGGATCAGGACCGAAACTATTGCTTTCATATTTGCCTGAAGAGGAAAGACAAGCTCTTATTGAAAAAATGACATTTAAAAAGTTGACTGAACATACAGTTGAAAATGCTGACATGTTAAAAGAGGAAATTCGACAGATAAAAGAACAAGGTTATGCGGTGAGTCGCGGAGAACAGAACCTGGGGACGATTGGTATTTCTTATCCAATCCGCGACTATACGAAAGAAGTAGTAGCTGCATTGAACGTTAGCGGACCAGAGGCAAGGATCGATGACAAGCTTGAAGGAATGGTCAAAGAAAAGACAAAGGAAACCGCTTTACGTATTTCTGCGGAGTTGGGTTATACGGGATTCTAGATTGATAAGAGGTTGTTTAAAGGATAATGCTTAGGTTATGTCCTGCTTATGAAAAGCTTGCCCGTTCACTTATTACTAGGTGTACGGGTGTTTTTTACAAGTGTGTTTATTTTGCCTTGTTTGAGTCATCTCATATAAAGTAAGTGGGAACATTTCATTTATCCAAATAATTTTGAAACTCTATCATTGTTAGACTTAATTTAACGATAGGTGAAGCAGTTCTTAAACTTGGATAAGTATTCTGAATATTGTTAAGTAACATTCTTTTTTAATCCTGTTGACTATGTATTTTAAAACATGTTATATTGTTCTTCCGTCGTTGAAAACAGCGATTTTGAAAATAACATTTTTGAAAAAAACTTATTGACTTTTAATCTATTAAAGTGTTATTATTAAATTCTTGTCGCAATGACAGGGTGATGAAATTGATCTTTGAAAACTGAACAAAATACATGCCAGTAAGTTAATTCTTATTTAAAACAATTGAGCAAGTCAAACATCTTTTTGGAGAGTTTGATCCTGGCTCAGGACGAACGCTGGCGGC
>NZ_JAUIYO010000025.1:0-16028 GCF_044891285.1 Bacillus lumedeiriae | reverse complement strand
CTATATTTTCAAAAAATACAATTAAGTCTATATCCTCTTTAAATCCTCTTATTAGAAAGCCGAAGAAAATTATAATAATGCCTATAAAAAAATTAAATGCATTAAAACCAATAATCACCTTATTGATTTTTTTAAAAGTAAAAACCCCTACCAATGCTGTAGATAGAGTAATTAACGCTGCTCCAATATTAATAACATTCATTTGTGCAGTAGTTAGAGAAAATATATCTGTCAGCATTAAAATACCAATAGCGATCATTACACCTGAAATAGTGTAATAAATTATAGGTTGATTTCTCATTCAATCTCCCCCTTATAATATCATATTATCAATGTTAGATATCGTTGTCTTTATTTATAAAAAATAAAATATTTCAACAAAAAAGGTGTATAAGGAAAACGTGCTAGCACTTTCGTGACAATAGAGAGCTATTTTAAATGACATTATATCTTTTGTATTCCAGCTCTTGCTCTACAACTTATTCAATAACGTTTTTGGGAACTGTTGTGCACACCACGCCTTTAAGACCATATTATTACATTCTTTCATATGAGCTTTTAATATATTGAAACTTTTAATAAACAATGAGGTTCAGGTTATAATCCTAATAAAAAAAGTAGTATTCAGCTCATGTTCTTCCTAATACTCTAAGAAGTGGGTCTGTTTCTTTTTCAATTTCCTCATTTAGCATTAAAGCCAATTTACCTCTAGCACTAGGAGACAAACCTAATTCTCCGGCAAATTTATGAAATATCTCACTGTATTTTTGATATATCAATATGGCTTTATTTTGGTCTTTATTAACCGCCCCGCTGTTATTGGTGTACTCAACAATTAGACCTTCGTTTTTAATTATGTCACGGCATTTCTGCATGTTTGCAATGGCATCTGCCACAATTGAGACGGTGTGGACATCGGTATTGTTTAAGAAGTTCGTTGGCAATGATTCAATGATTTCCTTATATGCCTTCTTGCCTTGGCTACATAAATCAGTTGGTGGTGTCTGGGTAATGTGCTTTTTGCCTTTTAGAGTATCCTCCGCATTTTTCCTTTTAATCCTTTCTTCTTTTGTCATGGCTCCAGTTCTTATTGATACTGGCTTAACTTTACTCATTATAAAACCTCCTTTTAGGTCTCTGTAAAATAAAAATTTAAGTCAATGGTGGGTGCGAGGTGGACAACAAAAGTCGATTTTGGTTCATTTGGGTGGGGGGGGGGTTAATAATAAAATATCTCAGCTAAAATACACATTTTTTTGGTCTTAATTCGCCTGAATTGATAAAAAAGAGAGAGCTGTGCTTCAATATGACCTCTCCCCCTTTTTTTACAAGCCTTATATAAATAAATCACTTATTAATATATTATCCGCCTTACATCCATCGTAAAACTGCTTTTTCGTCTATATTCGATTAGACGGTTCAGAATGTGATATAAGGTCGACATACCATTTAAACAATCGATATCGGTCAGCTGCGCGGTCTACAATCTTTCCATTCTCCATTGGGTCGACACCCTCAAAAGCTCAATACTTCATTTTTTTACTCCTATCCTCTATAAGCTAATATTTTGCGATTTTCAACTCAATCCCTTATGGCTCTAAGGCTAATGATGTCTCGATGTTCTGTGATTTTTTTACGGCTTTTCAACTTTATTGTTTTCATTATCGAAACATCACAAAAAATCACAATGTCATTCGACACCTCAACCCCTTATGGCTCTAAAGATGAAAGGAAAAATCACAAAATCACATGTTTATAGGGTGAGAAAATAATAAAAACTTTCTTATCGGTTTGGTTCCTGTTGATTGAAACTCCATAGTGTGTCCCAATCCTTGCTCTTGCATTTCCGCTAATACTTCATTAATAATAAGCTTTTTAGTTTCATATTTAGGGGAAAATACCCTGTATTTGTTCATGTCGTTAATGGTTATAATTTTTCCTCTCCAATCAGGTACACCTTCATCGATATAATCTTCACCACGTTTATTGATAAACTCTTGAATCATTTCTATTTTTATATCCATATCATTTTTGTCTACCACGTTATAAACCTTTTTAGCATGTGCTATAAAATATAAAACTAATTTAAAAGCCTGTTCCACGGTATCAATATCGACAAATTCATTTTTGGCGGTTTCATGGCAAACAAACTTGGTTAGATGCAAGATTAATACAATCCTTGAAAAGATTCCCCTAAACTTATTGAACACACCTTCAAGCCGTTTAGGAAAATCAGATTGTTCTGTTATACTTATCAGATAATCATGATAGAGATTCCATAATGTTTTAGCATCGCTTGAATATCTTACCTGTAGCGGAGTCTTTAAATCGGTGTGTAAGTTTAAAAGTCTGTCTATAATCCTTTCGTATCCTTCTTGTAATTTTGGATCTACTATATTTGGGTTATAATAAGGTAAAACCTTTTCAGGATAAACAAATAAAAATCGGTCTGCCAGTCCATCCTGCACTTTTGTAATAATCAGATTCAGCTTATCAGGGGTGATATTCCCATGAACCGCCACAAATGGTAGTGAAATATGTCTAGGTCGTTTACTAGCTAGATTTATTGTAAATTCATCTCGGACAAAAATACTTAGCCATTTAGCTAAATCTCCTCCATTACCTCCGCGATACATGTCCATTTGCTCCATAAAGACGCGTAATTCATCAAATAAAGCAATAACGCCTCTAGGATTATCCACTAAAACACCTGATAAGCCTTCCAAAGTCGAATAGTTCACAATTATTTGTTTGAATTTCGGCTCTATTGGTTTTGGCAGCAGTTCTGCTCCAGATTTTTTCCTGTTTTGCTGAGATTGCTTATATTCATCAAGCATGTCCTCGTATTCTTCATATTGGGCTTTGTATAACTCATAATTTTCTTTTTGAATCTTCTTCAACGGCTTCATTCCAGCGGTAGTGATGCCTGATTTATTGGACCCTGGGTCAGCTACATATGCTCCCCATAATAAAGTCGATTCAACCCAACCTTCCGGAACACCATCAATTAATATTTCGGCTGAATTGCCTATAGCGGTTCCTAATGCAATTATTACACCTAATCCTACTCCATCGGTTGTTCCTGCATTACATTCAGCTGTTTCTTTAATAAAATCCGCTAATGGTTTAGGAAGCGATTCCAGCGGGAATGTTGGTAAAACATTGGATTTATCCTGTTTTAGGGTGTGCAATGCTGTTGCATCCCTTTTTTCTTTTCCTATAATTCTACATTCCCTCCCTGCTCCCTAATATCATCAGACCATTGATCAATATATTCTTTAACCTTTTCTCTATTGAACAGCCACTTCTTCCCTATACGAATGCTTGGAAAATTTGGATCCTGAAGAAATAACTTTTCTACAGTTGGCCATGAAAGGCACAACATTTTACATAATTCCTTGCTATCTAAGAGAATAGTCTCCTTTTCAAGTTTTTCAAGATGTTTATTTACTTCTTGGAGAAATAATGCTTTTAAACCTTCTTCGTTTAAAGAAAGGTTGAATATATTATTTTCATACATTTCACCTTCACCTCTATTTTAAATTCCTTTTTAATCATCTCATTTAACACTTTTACTTTACGATTAATCTCGATCGATAGATCTTATTTTTAAATATGGGTTATTTCATTTTCCAACCTCCAAAATATTGCAATTTGTAATATTTTCCTTAATAATACAGTTTAATATTGCAAAAAGCAAATTTACAATTGCAAATCATTATATAATATTGCAAATAGTTATATTTTCAATTATGATTAAAAAAAGGAGGGTGAACTAACATGGAAAACGAATTGGGTCAATTTATTCGTAATAAAAGGAAAGGCAAAAACATTACACTAATGCAATTAGCTAAAAAAACGAACCTATCTCAGCCATATTTATCACAAATTGAAAATGGAAAAAGAGATATACCAAAGCCGGATATTATAAATAAAATTGCTAGTGCATTGGATATTGATTCTTATGAAATAATGGTCAAAGCTGGATACATCGCTTCAGTTAAAACAGGGTATTCTCGAGAATTTGAGGATTTATTGACAGAAGAAAGAAAACTTATAGAAGAAAAAGATATAATGTTCCAGTTAATAAACAACGAGAGAGTATACCTCGACGGAAAGTTATTAAACGATTGTGATCGCAAAAAAATCATTGAGTATTTGAAATTATTCTGTCAGATTGCAAACAAGGAGACTTAACAGCATGGCACAAATTATACAGCGTGGAAAGACATGGACCTATAAAGTATATATGGGCGTAGATCCTTTAACAAAAAAACGAATATATGAATCTAAAGGTGGTTTTAAAACACAACGTGAGGCAAAGGCTGCTGCAAGACTTATAGAGATCCAAAAAGAAAATGGAACATTTATTAAAGAATCTGATATGCCTTTTGCACAATTCGCTAAGGACTGGCTAAAAACATATAGCCGAAGTGGCGTTAAGGTGAGTAGTGTAAGAGCTAGGGAAAAAGAAATGAAACACTTTATTAGTGTTTGGGGACCTTATCCGATTAGTAAAATTACAAAAAAGATGTATCAGAAAAGGATCATCGATTTATCAGAGCAATATAGCCATAATTACTTAGATGGTATTCACGCTTGCGGTCGTATGGTTTTTAGACAAGCCTTAGAGCTAGGACTACTAAAAGTTAATCCTACAGAGAATTTTAAATTACCCAAAAAGCAACAAACTGTTGAAGAATTGGAGAAAGCGGAAGAAGATATTATCTTCCTTGAAAAAGAAGAACTTGCTCATTTTCTTAAGTTAGCACATTCAGAAGGGCTTGAAATGGACAACCTTATTTTTACTACACTTTCCTATACCGGCTTAAGAATAGGCGAATTATTAGCCTTAAAATGGGTAGATTTTAACGAAAAACAAGGAACATTGAGAATAACTAAAACCGTATATAATCCAAGTAACAATTATGAAAAATACCAGTTGCTAACACCAAAAACAAAAGGCTCAGTCCGCACAATCCGTATTAATGATAAGCTGATCAACATGCTTAAAAAACATAAGATAAAACAAAATGAGATTAAATTAAAAAATCGACTTATTTACCAAGATAACGGATTTATTTTTGCTCGAGAGGACGGACATCCTCAATTAAGAAAGGTAGTGGACACTCGGCTTAAGCGATTGCTAAAAAAGGCAGAAATTGAAAAGAATATCACTCCTCATTCTTTCCGGCACACGCACACATCTTTATTACTTGAAGCTGGAGTAGGCATTAAAGAAATACAACAACGTCTAGGACATACAGACATAAATACTACAATGAACATCTATGCTCATATGACTGCCAACATGGAAGAAAAGGCCTCCCAAAAGTTTGATAAACTAATGGAAGACCTTCTCTAATTTTATGTTTTTCTTCTGTCATGAATGGTTAATGTGTGAGAAACGCACACAAATCCGCACACAAAGATATATCGAACTATCTTAAAACATTGATATAATAAGATTTTAAAACCCCTATTACATCATGCCGCCCATTCCACCCATACCGCCCATGTCAGGCATACCCATGCCTGCACCAGCTGGTTCTGGCTTGTCAGCAACAACTGCTTCAGTTGTTAAGAACATAGACGCAACAGATGCTGCGTTTTGAAGAGCATAACGAGTTACTTTTGTTGGGTCAACGATGCCTGTTTCAACCATGTTTACCCACTCGCCAGTTGCTGCGTTGAAACCAACGCCGACTTCTTCGCGTTTTAGGCGGTCAACAACGACAGATCCTTCAAGGCCTGCGTTGAAAGCGATTTGGCGAATTGGCTCTTCAAGAGCACGAAGAACGATCTTGATTCCTGTTGCTACATCGCCTTCTGCTTCGATTTCAGCTACTTTGTTATATACGTTTACAAGTGCTGTACCACCACCAGAAACGATACCTTCTTCAACAGCTGCACGAGTTGCATTCAATGCATCTTCAATGCGAAGTTTGCGTTCTTTTAATTCTGTTTCTGTAGCCGCTCCAACTTTGATCACAGCTACGCCGCCAGCTAATTTAGCTAGACGTTCTTGTAATTTTTCACGATCGAATTCAGAAGTTGTTTCTTCTAATTGAACGCGGATTTGGTTCACGCGTCCTTCGATTTGAGCAGAGTCTCCTGCTCCTTCAACGATTGTTGTGTTTTCTTTAGAAACAACTACTTTCGCAGCGCGTCCAAGTTGAGTGATGTTAGCAGATTTAAGATCTAGCCCTAAATCTTCAGTGATTACTTCACCGCCAGTTAATACAGCGATGTCTTCAAGCATTGCTTTACGGCGGTCACCGAAGCCTGGTGCTTTAACAGCTACTGCGTTAAATGTACCGCGTAATTTGTTCACAACAAGAGTAGCAAGTGCTTCGCCTTCTACATCTTCAGAGATGATTAAAAGCGGCTTGCTTTGTTGAACGACTTGCTCCAACACAGGAAGCACTTCTTGAATGCTTGAGATTTTCTTATCAGTGATCAAAATGTATGGGTTGTCAAGAACCGCTTCCATTTTGTCAGAATCTGTGATCATGTAAGGAGAAGCGTAGCCGCGGTCAAATTGCATACCTTCAACCACGTCAAGCTCTGTCGTGAATCCTTTTGATTCTTCAATTGTGATAACGCCGTCGTTTCCAACGCGCTCCATCGCTTCAGCAATCAATTGGCCGACTTCTTCATCAGCAGATGAAATCGCTGCTACTTGTGCAATGGATTCTTTGCCTTCGATTGGCTTAGAGATTTCTTGTAATCCTTCCACAGCTGTTTGAACAGCAATGTCCATTCCTTTACGTACGCCAACAGGGTTTGCACCTGCTGTTACGTTTTTCAAACCTTCGCTGATCATTGCTTGAGCAAGAACAGTGGCAGTTGTTGTACCGTCACCAGCTACGTCGTTTGTTTTGCTTGCTACTTCTGCTACAAGCTTCGCACCCATGTTTTCGAATGCATCTTCAAGTTCGATTTCTTTTGCGATTGTTACACCATCGTTCGTGATTAATGGTGAACCGAATTTTTTCTCAAGAACCACGTTACGTCCTTTCGGTCCAAGAGTTACTTTTACAGCATCCGCTAATTGATCTACTCCACGAAGCATTGCGCGGCGCGCTTCTTCGCTAAATTTAATCTCTTTAGCCATATGAAAAACCTCCCCGATTTTTATAATTATTTAAAGTCGTTAAGTATTCGTTTATTATTCTGCTACAGCAAGGATGTCGCTTTCACGAAGGATTAATAGTTCTTGTCCTCCGTATTTCACCTCTGTACCAGCATATTTAGAGAAGATGATACGATCACCAACAGCTACTTCAAGGGCTACTCTTTCGCCGCTTTCAAGCACACGGCCGTTACCAACTGCCACGACTTTGCCCTCTTGTGGCTTTTCCTTCGCTGAATCTGGTAATACGATGCCGCTAGCCGTTTTTTCTTCTGATTCGACCAGCTCAATTACTACGCGATCACCTAGTGGTTTTAACAAGTGAAACAACCTCCTTGGAATGTATGTACTGTTTTAAATGATTAGCACTCTCTCGTATAGAGTGCTAACACAATTATTATAATAAATAAAATGGATTTCTTTTGCAAGCGGGAAGTGTATTTTTTTTTACAAATCATTTCCTGCACTGATGGAACCGCACTTCAATCCTTCTGTTTGAACGATTGCGTCTTTATTAGTAAAATATTTATTGAATGTCATCTATGAAAAATATTTGCCTGTCAGGGCTGGGCAGGCGCTTACACTTTTAAGTTAAAGGAGTTCTTTTCATTTGAAGAAGGAATACGGATATATTTTAATCGCTTATCTTTTAATGCAGTTGTCCAGTTTAGTCGCATACCCGCTTTTATTGAAGGCTGGTCTTTCTTTTGGCATAGAGCTGCAGACATTGAGGAATCTCATTCCCGGCTACTGGCTCGTGTTTAGTTTTACAGTTACTTTATTGATTGTGCTGCTGATCTTGCGGAAAGAAACGAGGAACAACCGGCTAGAACGAACAGCGCCGCTGTCAGCTGGACAATCTGCCGGCTGGGCAGTTGCCGGTGTCTTTCTCGCTTTGATCGGCCAGCGGATTGCGATGGCCATTGAAACAGCTTTAGGGATTGAGATGGGTTCTGAAAATACAAAGATGATTATACAAATCATCGAACTCGTACCCGCTATGATGATCGCAACTGCCGTCTTCGGCCCGATCCTTGAAGAAATTGTGTTCCGAAAGATTATTTTTGGCAGTTTGTATGAAAAATTTCCGTTCTGGGTATCTGCTTTAATCAGTTCCGTTATTTTCGCTGTCGCTCATGCCGAGTTAGAGCATTTACTTATTTATTCGGCAATGGGGTTCACCTTTGCATTTCTTTATGTAAAAACAAAAAGGCTGCTCGTACCTATATTCGCCCATGTGGCCATGAATTCCTTGGTCGTTATTATTCAATATTTTTATGCGGATGATGTGGAACGAATGCTGAAAGAAGCAGAACAAATGCAAAGTTTCGCTTCGTGGCTTTTTTAATACCTGTACCTGTACATTTGGAGGAGTGTAATGAGACAATCACCTTTGATGACTGGAATCTTATATTTGATTCTTGGATCATTTTTTACTTATTTAGCGATTGAGGACGTCAATACAGGCGGTTTTGGTTTTTTTACTTACTTGCTGATTCTGCTTGCGACGATGGATATCGGTTCTGGCCTGCGCCTCGTGATGATGCACTTTCGCCTAAAAAGCAGTGAAAAAAAATAAGGCTGTTCCATGAAAGGTTGGCTTCCGCTTCATGCGGGAGTCCAGCTCTTTTATAGAACAGCTTTATTTTCATGTAATATACGAATGTTCGACTCATTTCGCCCAAAAATACAGGTTCGCATAGCTCACTTTTTCTAGTTCTCATTTTCGGCTGTCAGTTCCGCCTGCAGCACTTTTTTATAGCTGACTTTAGAAATCCAAATGCTAATTTCATAAAGAATCACTAATGGAACCATCACAATGAGCTGTGATATGACGTCCGGCGGAGTGATTAATCCTGCAATCACCAGCAAAATAAAGTATGCATAACGGCGGACTTGTGCGAGAAACATCGGCGTAATGATGCCAAGTCTCGTCAAAAACATCGTCACAACCGGCAATTGAAAAAGAATGCCGAATGGAAGCGTGATTTGAAACAAGAACTGAAAATATTCGTTGATGCCGATCACTTGTTCAATATTCAAATCACCAGATAGTTTCATCATAAAGTGAATAATGTACGGAAACAAAACGAGATAAGAAAAAGAAAGCCCTGCTAGAAATAATACGACAGACAGCGGAATATAACTAAGCGTTACTTTTCTCTCCTTTTCATACAGACCTGGACTGACGAAAGCCCACAATTGATAAAGAATCATCGGGCTCGTCAGGATAAAAGCGATCACAAAAGCCGTTTGAAAATAGATCTTTAATGGGTCCGTCACTCTAAAGGCATTCAGCGTTAATGCCTTCGCTTCATCGGCATGCTGTAAATAATGGATCACCGGCTCCGCCATAAACAAACCTGCAATCATAGCCAGGAACAAGAAAACGACTACTATAATGAGCCGTTTTCGCAATTCGCCGATATGTTCATATATTGTCATGTCTTGTCGACTCATTGTCATTCATCCTAACCTTACTGGGGATCCTTTTTATCCTCTTGTTTATCGTCGTCGTCCGCCAGCCCTTTTGTCGCATTCTTGAATTCTTTTAATGTATCGCCTGCTGCACGTCCAAGTTCAGGAAGTTTCTTCGGTCCAAAAATCAATATCGCCGCTCCAGCAATTAATATGATACTGCCTATACTAAGTCCCATTCATGCAACACCTCCTTTTCACCATCATAACCGATTTTCCGGCATAATTCTATTCAGACTTTTCATCCGTATCTTCTGGATAGTTTTTCAAAAAGTACACTAATGACTGCAGCTCGACAGCTAAATCAATATGATGCACACGAATAGCCGGCGGAACATTCAGCCTCGCAGGCGTAAAGTTTAAAATCCCTTTAATATTACATTCCACCAGCCGGTCTGTAATCCCCTGGGCAGTCGACGAAGGAACCGTTAAAATGGCCACTTGTACGTCTTTGGCCTTTAATTTTTTTTCAAGCTCGTCCAAATGATGAATAGAAACATCGCCAATCGTCGTTCCCACTTTTTCTTCATCTACATCAAAGGCGATTTGTATCTTCGTATTATTATTCTTCATAAAGTTATAATTTAAAAAGGCTGTTCCTAAATTACCTACACCAATTAAAGCGACATGGGTAACTTCATCCTGATCCAATGTTTTTCGGAAGAACGAAAGTAAATAACTGACGTTGTAGCCGTAGCCTTTTTTCCCAAGTGCTCCAAAGTAAGAGAAGTCACGGCGGATCGTCGCTGAATCTACTTTTACCGCTTCGCTCAATTCCGCTGACGACACCCGCTGCTTGCCGGAAGAATGCAGGTTTTGAATAAATCGATAATACAAAGGCAACCGCTTAGCCGTTGCCTGCGGAATTTTTAATGAATCATGGTTCATGTTTCTACCCCCAACACTTGCTGCTTCCATTCTAGTAACGTTCCAACTAATCACTTCTTTCATCATACAATATTTTGTACAGCTTGTCTTTTAACTTTACGATTCCTTTCTGTAATCAGCGAAAAAGCGAATGAGAATTGCCCGTAATTGTAGAATCGGCTACACTTGTAATAGGAAATTGAGGTGAACAGAATGATTTTACTGCAAGTACAGCAGCTAACTAAATATTTCGGCGCAGAACTCATTTTGTCGAATATTAAACTTGAAATACAAACACGGGATCGGATTGCCCTTGTCGGCAGAAACGGCGCAGGGAAGTCCACTCTTTTAAAGGTCATTGCCGGCAGCCTTTCCTACGATTCGGGAAATATTTTGAAACCGAAAGATGTAACGATTGGTTACCTCGCTCAAAATACAGGACTAGAATCTGATTTGTCCATTATGGATGAAATGCTTTCTGTCTTTTCATATTTGCGCAATATGGAAAAAAATCTTCGGCGCCTGGAAGAGCAAATGGCTGATCCGAGCGTATATGAAGACCCCATTCAATACGAAAGAGTGACAAAGGAATATGACGTCTTGCAAAATGACTTTAAAGAATCCGGAGGCTATCAATTTGAAGCCGATATCCGTTCAGTTTTGCATGGTTTGAACTTCCATGAATTTGATTATGAAACGAAAATTTCATCTTTAAGCGGCGGTCAGAAAACGAGACTAGCACTCGGTAAGCTATTGTTGACCAAACCAGATATTCTTATTTTGGACGAGCCGACGAACCACTTGGACATTGAGACACTTTCCTGGCTCGAACAATATTTGCAAAACTACAGCGGCGCTATTTTGATCGTATCGCACGATCGTTATTTCCTGGATAAAGTCGTGAACCAAGTGTACGAAATTTCCCGGCAGCACATTAAAAAGTTCCCTGGAAATTACAGCGGCTACTTACAGCAAAAAGCTGATCAATATGAGAAAGAAATGAAATTGTTCGAAAAACAACAAGAACAAGTCGCGAAGCTCGAGGACTTTATTCAACGCAATATTGCCCGCGCCTCCACAACCAAACGAGCCCAAAGCCGCCGTAAGCAGCTGCAGCGCATGGAACTGTTAGAACGGCCAGACGGTGATGAGAAGTCAGCTAATATGATGTTCAAAATTGAAAAACAAAGCGGACATGAAGTGTTAAAAGTGAATGGCCTTGCCATCGGCTATCAAGAAGAAGTCATCGCTAAAGACCTTCATCTGTACCTTACGAGAGAAGAAAGCACCGCATTAGTCGGGCCTAATGGTGCTGGTAAATCCACTTTTCTCAAAACCATTGTCGATCAATTGCCTTCGTTAGCCGGTGAGTTTTCACTGGGGACAAATGTATCTATCGGCTATTATGATCAGGAACAAGCCAATTTAACCTCTAATAAAACTGTATTAAGTGAACTATGGGATGATTATCCTTCTAGTGATGAGAAGGAAATCAGAACCGTACTAGGCAACTTTCTTTTTTCAGGCGACGATGTATTAAAACCGGTTTACGCTTTGAGCGGCGGAGAAAAAGCACGGCTCGCCCTGGCGAAATTAATGATGCAAAAATCAAACTTTCTCATTCTTGATGAACCAACGAACCATTTGGATTTAGACAGCAAAGAAGTGCTGGAAAACGCGCTCATTGACTATCCAGGAACACTGTTATTTGTGTCACATGACCGCTACTTTATTAACCGAATTGCTTCAAAAGTAGTGGAAATGTCCAACATCGGTATGACAGAATACTTGGGGGACTACGATTACTATTTGACGAAAAAACAGGAACAAAAAGAACTGGCTGAATTAGACAAGGCCGCTTCGGCACCAGTCAATCAAGAAACACCTCTTGTCGAGGCTTCCACTTATCAAAGTGATAAGGAGCAAAAGAAACTGGAAAGGCAAAAACGCCGCCGCATTGAAGAAATAGAGGAAAAAATTGAAAGTCTAGAAGCAAAGATAGAAGAAGCAGAAGATTTGCTTTGCCAGCCTGAAATCTTTCAAGACCACGAAAAATCCTTAGAGCTTCAGGAAAAAATTGAAGCGTGCCAGTCGGAAGTGGATAACTTATTAAGGGAATGGGAAATACTTCATGTTTAGACATAAAAAGCCAGGAAAATCTATTTTCCTGGCTTTTTATACACAAAATTACCCACAAGCAAATGTAGCTATTTACTTTGTCTCAACACACTTATTCACATTATCCACAGAGATATGCACAAATGTCCACAAAATACACAAAATTAGCTCTAATAAAAAAGGTTGTTTACCCACAAAAAAATCTTTTTATTCACAATATATCCACAACTTGTGAACAAAAAATAAAAAGCTGTTCAAAAGAAGGAAATCAGCCCTCTTTTGAACAACCTTTTAGTTGAATATCCACACATTTGACCATGTTTATCCACACGATTGCCTAACAATCGCACCTTCAGCTTTGTTCAATATCCAGCCCTGGATAACCATTCATCGCTAAATCCTCAAATTTTTCTTGTTCATATAAGATCGTTCCCGCAGCTGCAATCATCGCTGCGTTGTCTGTGCATAAACTTAACGGCGGGATAATGAGTTCAATATTCTCTAACTCAGCAAACTGCTCTTCTAATGCCTTTCGCAGACCTTTATTAGCGGCTACTCCTCCAGCAAGAAGCACTTGTTTTATGTCATATTCTTTGGCTGCTTTCACCGTTTTAGCTGTCAACACATCAATCACACTTTGCTGGAAACTCGCAGCCACATCTTCCGGCTTTAATGCTTCCTTCCGCTGTTCCGCATTATGGAGCGTATTAATAACTGCCGATTTTAAACCACTGAAGCTGAAATCATATGATCCTTCCTCCAGCCAAGCCCTTGGCAAGTCAATCACCGCTTCTCCTTCTGCAGCGAGCCGGTCAATGTGCGGGCCTCCCGGATAAGGCAGGTTTAATGTCCGGGCTACTTTATCATAGGCTTCTCCCGCTGCATCGTCCCGAGTTTCACCAATCACTTGAAAATCACCATGTTTGTTCATTAAAACAAGTTCCGTATGTCCCCCTGATACGACGAGCGAAAGCAACGGAAACGAAAACTCTTTAATGAGACGATTGGCATAAATATGGCCGGCAATATGATGAACACCTATGAGCGGCAGCTGATGAGCAAATGCTAAAGCTTTCGCTGCGTTTACTCCAACAAGGAGCGCTCCTACTAATCCTGGACCTTTCGTAACAGCAATCGCATCCAAATCCTTGAATGTCATCCCTGCCTGATTTAATGTTTCCTCCAGCACTAATGTAATTTGTTCCACATGATGACGCGAAGCAATTTCAGGAACGACACCGCCAAAGCGCTTATGACTTTCAATTTGCGAGGAAACGACATTTGCTATGATTTCCCGGCCATTTTTTATAATAGCTGCGGCTGTTTCATCGCAGCTCGTTTCTAAACCTAATATATAGATATCTTTTTCCATTATAATTTCACCCACATTACTAATGCGTCTTCTTGATTGTCTGAATAATAATTTCTTCTAATGCCGCCCGGCTGAAAACCCAGCTTTTGATATAACCCTTGAGCAGCTGTATTACTGACACGTACCTCCAAAGTCATTACTGAAGCCCCTTTCTCCTTCGCGGCATTCATTACAAAAACAAATAATTTTTCACCAAAGCCTCTGCCTTGAAACTCAGGCAAAATAGCGATATTCGTAATTTGTGATTCATCCAGCACAAGCCACATTCCACAGTAGCCAATAGGCTTGCCTTCATACTCTGCTACATAATATAAAGCAAAGTAATTATTATTGACCTCATTCATTAAAGATTCTTTCGTCCATGGTGTCGTAAAGCAGCTTATATCAATTTCATGTACTTCCTCTATATCATCAACAGTCATTAAACGGATACTCATCTCACTCATTTTACTTTTCCGCCTTTTGCTGCTCCAGCCACTTAGCTTCTGCTTCCGCCAGTCTAATATAATTAGGGACGAATGAATGCAAATCCACCGCTGGTTCGTGTAATCCGAGACGGGCAAGTTCAGATGGACGTGGATAAGAAACACTTATATTCCCTAACACCACTTGTCTGCCCATTGTTTCACGAATAAAGCTTTCATGCAGACGAACATCACTGCCAACGAACATCACTTCTTGATTTAATTCTTTTAACTCACTGCACCAGTCCGTTAACGATAGATTTTTATCTTCTTTCACATTAGTCAGCTTTCCTTCTTCAAAACGGTATAATCCCGTATATACTCTGCCGCGCCTTGCATCAAAAATAGGGGATATATAAGAAGGATAATAATGAGCGGAAGCGGCTAAAACAGCGAGACTCGAGATTCCTACAAGGGGAATGCCTAATGACCAGGCCAGTGTTTTTGCAATCGTTACACCGATGCGTACACCTGTATAAGATCCCGGTCCTTCAGCTACTACTATTTTTTCTAAGTCACCTGGCTTCACTTCACATTCCTTCATTAATGCTTCAATAGCTGGCATGGCTCTTAGTGAATGGTTTTTATTTAAATCTGTCATATATTCACCAATCACCTTTTCTTTATCCACGAGAGCGACGCCTAACGTATAAGTCGATGTATCAATCGCTAACACCTTCATTTTACTAACTCCTCACTCATCCTAACATATCTACTGCCTTTCGGTTCTAAACAGATCTCACGTTGATCGTTTCCTTTATGAAAAATATGCACTTTTAAATAATCATTGGGCAGCTGCTGATCGATTAAATGAGCCCATTCCACTACACACACACCTTCTCCATAAAAATATTCATCAAAGCCTAGATCCTCTTCTGCATCATTTAAACGATAAACATCCATGTGATAGAGAGGAAGCCTGCCTTGATATTCTTTTATAATTGTAAACGTTGGACTGTTTACTGTTCTTTTTACTCCTAACGCTTTGGCCAACCCTTGAGTAAATGTTGTTTTGCCCGCTCCTAAATCTCCTTCGAGTAAAATAACATCGCCCGGTTTTAACAGCTGTGCCAGTTTTTCAGCAAAGGCTTGTGTTTCTTCCGCACTGGCAGTTGAAAATGTGATTCTGCTCATAAAAAATCTCCCTTTAAAATAATCCTAAAAAAACCTTAGGATGATATGACTTCCTAAGGCAGCGTGTTACATACAGTATATCTTAAATTGAGATATAAAAAAAGAAACGAAACCAAAGTTTCGTTTAAGGGCAATTCTTATAAAGTGACGGTCCGGACGGGACTCGAACCCGCGACCTCCTGCGTGACAGGCAGGCATTCTAACCAACTGAACTACCGGACCATAGATTGCGGGGACAGGATTTGAACCTGCGACCTTCGGGTTATGAGCCCGACGAGCTACCAGACTGCTCCACCCCGCGGCGATATAAGTAAATAAATTGTATACAGCCTAGCAGCGTCCTACTCTCACAGGGGGAAGCCCCCAACTACCATCGGCGCTGAAGAGCTTAACTTCCGTGTTCGGTATGGGAACGGGTGTGACCTCTTCGCTATCGCCACCAGACTGTATAAAGTTGAAA
>NZ_JAUIYO010000024.1:0-23072 GCF_044891285.1 Bacillus lumedeiriae | reverse complement strand
GTTATAATCAAAATAATAATTTTGACAATAAATAAAGAATGGGTAGTTGTTTTGATATATTCGATTTTATTCTAACAATAGAATGTGTAAAGTAACGAAGCCATTGAGGATACTGGAGCAACGGTGCACTATGTCCAAAAAGGGAATTTTGCAAGAGAGTATAGCCACAATCGTAAAGATTGTGGTTAAGGTTTAGTTTTAGTGATAAAAAAATTAAGAGGGCTGAAAAGTATTTATCGGAGGAAAAATGAAATGGCGATTATTGATTTAGAAGATAAAATTGTTGAAATAGTGAATCAGGAAGATCATTCTGATTTCTTGTATGAATTACTCGATGTTTATGATATTCCACGAGCTACAATTACACGTTTAAAAAACGGAAATCAGAACCTTACGAAGCGAGCTGGTGAAGTTCATCTAAAGAATAAGGTGTGGTTTAAGGAAGCTAAGAAAGGTAAGCTTTTTGAAGGATTTGTTGAAGTAGAACAACAGGTTGAAGCTCTTTCAGCTAAGCCACGTTACCTATTGGTTACTGACTTTGATGGAATATTAGCGAAAGACACAAAGACACTGGGGGCTATAGATATTAAGTTTGAGGAACTACCTCAACATTTCGATTTTTTCCTTGGTTGGAAAGGAATTGAAAAAGTCGACTTTGAAAAAGAAAACCCAGCAGATATTAAAGCAGCTGAACGTTTTGCCCGCCTATATGATGTACTTCGCAAAGAAAACAAAATCACTGACAATAATAAAGGGTTAGATCTATTTCTTATTCGTTTGCTGTTCTGTTTATTTGCAGAAGATACCGATATTTTTATTCGCAAAAGTTTTTCAAATGCAATTAAGACATTGACTGAAGGAGATGGATCAGATCTAAATAAATTTTTTACTGACTTGTTTGGTGTGTTGGATAAGACTGAAAGAGATGATGTTCCATTTTATCTAAAAGAATTTCCTTATGTAAACGGACAGTTGTTTACGGAACCACACGAAGATTTAAATTTTTCAACAAAATCTAGAAAACTAATCCTTGAGTGTGGTGAATTGTTAAACTGGGCGAAAATTAATCCAGACATCTTTGGTTCAATGATTCAAGCTGTGGCATCGGAAGAAAGCCGCAGTCATTTAGGTATGCATTATACAAGTGTTCCAAACATCATGAAAGTAATTAAACCATTGTTCTTAGACGACTTGTATGAAGAATTTGAAAAGGCGTATAACAGCATGGATAAACTGAACCTGCTTTATGAGAGAATTGGGAAAATCAAATTTTTTGATCCAGCGTGTGGTTCAGGAAACTTCTTAATTATTACCTATAAGGAACTAAGGCGGCTAGAAATCAAGATCCTGTTAAGACAGAGAGAATTGTCAGAATATATCATGTATCTCCCTTCAGTGACACTTGATCAATTTTATGGAATTGAGATTGACGATTTTGCACACGATGTTGCGAAGTTATCGCTTTGGATTGCTGAACATCAAATGAATATGGAGCTAGAAGAAATCTTTAATGATAAGGTTCGTGCTACTCTCCCGCTTCAATCCGCTGGTGAAATACTCTGTGCTAATGCATTACATGTGGACTGGAATGAAGTTTGTCCACATAGTAAAGATGAAGAAGTATATTTATTTGGTAATCCTCCATATTTAGGTGCAAAGCGACAGAATATGAAACACAAGCAAGATTTAGAATCGATATTTTCAGATATAAAAAACTATAAAATGCTGGATTATATTTCAGGGTGGTTTTTCTTGGGGAGTAAATACATTTCTAAATCTAAAGCCCAACTTGCATTTGTATCTACTAATAGTATTTCTCAAGGTGAACAAGTTTCAATATTATGGCCTTCGCTATTTGAACATGGGGTTGAAATCTCTTTTGCACATACATCGTTTAAGTGGAATAACAATGCAAAAAATAATGCTGGGGTTATAGTTGTTGTTATTGGATTAAATGCAAGAGATATTATCAATAAACAGAAAAGCCTCTTTTTAGAGGATTCAGTTCAATTGGTTGATAACATAACACCATATCTAACTCAAGGTTCAAATGTCTTAGTGTACTCCGCTAAAGATTCTATAAGTAATTTACCTAAGCTAACTTTTGGAAGTATGCCTAATGATGGTGGAAATTTACTTCTGACAAGAGAGGAATATCCTGAATTTCTTTTGAAAAATCCAGGTGCAGAAAAATATATACGAAAATTTGTTGGTTCAGATGAATTCATTAATGGAGACTATAGGTATTGTATATGGATAGAGCCTAATGAGGTAGCTGAAGCAATAAAATATCCTTCAATTAAGCAAAGGGTTGAAAAAGTTAGAGATACAAGACTTAATAGTAAGCGTGCATCAACAAAAAAATTAGCTGAGAAACCTTATTCTTTTGGTGAAGTTAGACACAAAGACTTAACTGCTATTGTTGTTCCATCCCATTCTTCTGAAAATAGATCCTATATTCCCATGGGATTAGCTAATGCAGATATTATTTTATCAAACGCAAATTTTGTGATTTATGGGGCTGATATTTATCTTCTAGGCATTTTGCTTTCACGAATGCATATGGCTTGGGTAAAAGCGGTGGCTGGTAGAATAAAAAGTGATTATAGATACACTGCTGGGTTATGTTACAACACATTTCCTGTTCCTGAATTATCTACACGGAGAAAAAATGAAATTGAAGAAGCCACTTTTGAAATTCTTGACCTTCGTGAAGAGCTGGGCGGTACATTAGCAGACCTATATAATTCTGAAAGAATGCCAGCAGATTTAAAGCTAGCCCATGAAAAATTAGATGGAATAGTAGATAGAGTATACCGTCAAAAAGTTTTTGAATCCGATAAGGAACGTTTAGAAATATTGCTTAAAATGTATCAAGAAATGAGAGAACGGTAAGGTGGCAGCATGGAAAATATAGTTGAAATTAATTACAACCAAACTGGAAAAAGCAAAAAAACAAATAAATACGGTATGCGTGAAATGCAAGCACGAGCGTTCGAGAAACGTGATTCACAATACCTATTAGTCAAAGCACCGCCAGCGTCAGGTAAATCTCGGGCGTTAATGTTTATCGGCTTAGATAAGCTCATTAATCAAGGTTTGAAGAAAGTGATTGTAGCTGTACCTGAACGGTCCATCGGGTCTTCTTTTAAAAATACTGATTTGAAGAGTCATGGTTTCTTTGCAGATTGGAATGTTGATGCTAGAAATAACTTAACGAGTGCCGGTGGAGATAGTTCAAAAGTTAATGCTTTTGTTCGTTTCATGGAATCTGACGACAAAGTGTTGATTTGTACCCATGCCACATTACGATTTGCGTTCGAAAAAATAGACGATAAAGCATTTGATAACTGTTTGCTTGCGATTGATGAATTTCATCATGTTTCGGCAGATAATAATTCTCGATTAGGGGAATTGCTTCGTAGTATCATTCGCAATTCATCAGTGCACATTGTCGCGATGACTGGCTCATATTTTCGTGGGGATTCTGTGCCGATTCTTTTACCCGAAGATGAGGAATTGTTCAATAAGGTTACCTATTCGTACTATGAACAGCTTGATGGATATGAGTATCTAAAAGGCTTTGGGATTGGATATCATTTCTATCAAGAAAAGTACACATCAGCGATTGATGAGGTCTTGGATACGAATCTGAAGACAATCGTTCATATACCAAATGTTAATTCAGGCGAATCGACAAAGGATAAATACGATGAAGTGAATCAGATTCTTGATTTGATAGGTGAAGTAGATTACCAAGATGAAGAGACTGGAATCATCTATGTTAAGCGACATACTGACGGGAAAATATTGAAGATTGCCGATTTGGTAGATGATCAAGCTGGACGAGAAAAAGTCGTAGAGTATTTACGCAATGTTAAGGAGCTAGATGACTTAGATATAATCATTGCTCTAGGTATGGCGAAAGAGGGCTTCGATTGGCCATTCTGTGAACATACTTTAACAGTAGGTTATCGTGGCTCACTTACAGAAATTGTGCAAATTATTGGGCGTTGTACTAGAGATAGTTATAACAAAACCTATGCTCAATTTACCAACCTCATTGCACAACCTGACGCAAAGGATGAAGTAGTAACGTATACGGTAAATACAATGCTTAAAGCCATTTCTGCTTCCCTCTTAATGGAACAGGTCCTTACACCTGATTTTAAATTTAAGAGAAGAAGAAATGATAGCGATAAATCTTCTACAACTGGAGAATTGTTCGTTAAGGGATTAAAAGAGCCGTCAACAGAGAATGTAAAAAAGATTATCGAAAATGATATTAATGATTTAAAAGCAAAAATCATGCAAGATTCGCAAGTCCAAAAAACGTTTACTGGAGAAGTGGATCCAAAAGTTTTGAATAAAGTGTTGATTCCTAAAGTAATTCAAAAAGTTTATCCGAATTTATCAGATGAAGAAATTGAGGAAGTAAGGCAGCATGTTGTATTAGATACTGTAATGAAAGGTGCAAAATCGGAAGTCGTAGGAAGTAAAGAATTTATTCGTATGGCGGATAAGTTCGTAAACATTGAGGAATTAGACATTAATCTTATTGATTCTATAAATCCATTCCAAAAAGCGTTCGAGGTTATATCAAAAGAGTTGAACTCGCCAGTTTTGAAACTGATTCAGGAATCTATTGATGCAAAACGTATTTCATTTGATGAAGATGAATTAGTCTTCATTTGGCCAAAGGTTGAAGAGTTCTTCCAAACAAAAGGAAGACGACCTGATCCAAAATCCGATGACCCGATAGAAAGACGAATGGGTGAAGCTGTTATTTACATGCAAGAGTTAAGGAGAAAACGTGGAAATGGCAAATAGATACCATTCAATTGATGAAATTTTTAACAGTTCGCTGTTTGATGAAATCCTAACAACTCCTAAAAAAGCTCCGAGAGTTCAGTATGATCTAGAAGTTGAGAAGTTTTTAGAGATTGTTGATTTTGTTAAAGAAAATGGACGTGAACCATATAAAATTCCTACTGATTTAACCGAAAGAAGTCTTGCTAGTAGATTAAATGGAATTCGAAAAGACCCTGACCGTATGGAGCATCTGAAAAAGTATGATGAAATTGGGTTACTGAAAATGCAGCAAAAGGAAGTTGACATTCCAAAAATCTCTTCTATAGATGATATCCTAAACAGCGGTTCATCGGAATTGCTGGGAGATAGTAAATTAGAAGATTCAGTTACATCGATTTTCGATACAAGCTCGCTTCAAAAGGTGACCACTATGCCTGAATACGTTGCAAAGCGGAAAAAGTTGAAGGACTTTGCGAAATATGAGGAACTATTCAAGAAGTGTCATAGAGAACTTACAGAGGGTAAACGAAAAATTGTACCTTTCAAAAATGAACAGGATATCGAACCAAATAGTTTCTATGTATTAAAGGGAGTACTCCTTTATGTAGAAAATGTGGGAGAACGTAAAAAGATAAAGAATAAAACTAATGCACGACTTCGGTGTATTTTTGAAAATGGAACGGAATCTGATATGTTACTCCGTTCATTATCTGCTGAACTTTATAAGCACGGAAGGCGAGTAACCGACAATGTAGAGACATTATTGGATAATGTTAGAGAGGATGATGTTTCTACAGGTTTTATCTACGTGCTAAAATCATTAAGTACCGATCCGCAAATTAGATCCATTAAGAATTTATACAAGATTGGTTTTACTACAGGTTCGGTAGAAAAAAGGATAAGGAATGCAGAGAATGAATCAACTTACCTCTATGCTCCGGTTGAGATCGTAACCACTTATCAAGTGTTCAATATGAACGGAAGCAAATTTGAAACGACAATTCATCACTTACTAGCTAATAATAATTTGGATGTTTCTATTCTAGGACCAAACGGAAAAATGTTAGTTCCTAAAGAATGGTTTGTTGTTACGCTTGAAGAATTGCAAGAAGTAATTGATGAGATTGTGATGATGGTTAATCTATACGACTAAAAAACGGCTAAACCTTGATATAAAAGGGTTTAGCCTATACCGTGTTTCTCGATATTAATTGGTGAAATGAAAGAACTCACATTTACCTAGATTAGCTTTTTTGTGTGCAGATTTGTGTGCTATCTGTTTTTGCAATACTTAAACGTATTTAGTTGAAACATGTTAAAACGTTAATTTAAAGGCTTTTTTTAATCCTATTATCTTCTGTTATATCACAAAATGAATGGGCGGCATGATGTAATAAGTGCCTCCAACCCTGTTTGTTAGTAAGATGAGAGTGAAATACTAACATCAAGGAATATAAGGGAAGCTTCTCAAAAGTTCACTGAACTTTTGGGAGGCTTCTTTTTTTCATTTCTTGAGTTATGTGGAGGTACATATGTGATTATCCGAACGGCTGGGTCTGTCCATCGTTTGTTGCCAAATCTGCGGGAAGTGGCATGTGTATGTCTTAAAGAATGCGGTGCTAATGTTTTATTTAATCCTGCAATCGTAAGCAGCCTCGCCATCCTGTTTTGACCGGTTTTAATGACAATAGGATAGCTGTATTGCTGCTCGTTTTTTTTATAAAGAGTAATCATCACCTAGTCTTTCCATTATTTTACCTGAGCTTTTTATGATTCCTCAAAAGGAAAATACCCCTAGTATTGAGACAGAAGAACTAGCTGCATATAGGAAAAACGACTGTTTTTTCCTTGTTAAATTTATCACAAATTGTTAATATAAAGAAAATAAAATCAACTGTTCCTGATATCGTACCAACTTTGTCACAATCAAATTTTGGGAGAGAGATTATGTTGGAAGCATTTCAAGTGTATACTCATTCTTTATCGAGGCTTTGGCCAGTAAGACTTTTTGCAAAAGAAGCAGAAGGGGATGGATTTGTCGAGTTGCATCGTTTAGATGCTGCTGCGGATGCTATCTTGTTGAATCTAGGTGTTTATGTATATGAGATCGTAGATAGTGGAATTGAAATAGATGTAAGGAAGCTGCGATTCATAAAAATTAAAAATTTAATCTCAATACAAGGTCCAATACGATATAAAGAGTCAAACCAACTTGCTATCACCGATATTTTATCTCTATCGGAGGCGACAAAACTTTGGGGACTCAAAGATAGCAGCACCTTGAGGAAGGCTATGGATAGGGACAAGTTTTTTGAATCGGAAATGAGAAAAGCAGATAATATTTGGTTGATTACTTATCCTGCCATGCAACGTGTTTTTGATGCAAGAACTTTAACTGAAATGAAAGACGAGAAATATCCAGCGATTCTTATTAAAGAAGGTGAGAGAGAAGGTGAATGGGGAATCGAAGAAAATGATAAAGTATCCCCTAAATATGAGTCTCCATTTAAGAAATATAGAAAAATAGATGGAGGGGATACGAATGGATGATCAATTATTTACTAGAAAATTTGTCGTGAAGACGGTGCCTCTAGTTATAGTCATTGGATGTTTACTTTATATTTTGTTTTATAGCGTTAACTACTATTTTAAAATTCCGGAAAATTCCATTATATACACCCAGGGTTACACACTCCCAATAACAAAGGATGTTGAGACAAAAGAAGATACGAATCTGTATAAAGTAACAGCCTTGATGATCCCAGTTTTCAATAGAACAGATTTTCTAAAAGTGATGTGGGAAAATAGAAAGGTTTACCAAGCATACTCTTGGAAGAGTTACGATTCTACTAAAGAAGCTATGATAGCATCGTTAAATGTAAAGATAGATTCGAATAATGCTCAACTTGAAAAGTATAATGTGTTCGAAGAATATGCTTACACTAACTATGGGGAGGAAGAGGCAGAAAAATTCCTCTTGCCAATCAAAATCGGGACAGAAACAACAGGAAACTCTGATTCACTAGCAATTATACTTGCACTGATTGGAGTCCATGAAGAGAAAAAATGGGTTCATTCAAATAAAAAAATAGTGATAACAGGAAATATAGATGAAAACGGAAATGTATTACCTGTTGGAACTATTGATCTTAAAGCTCTCGCAGCAGCAGATGATAAGGCGGATGTATTTATCGTCCCAAAAGAACAGTTTGATGAGGCTTTTAAGTTTATAGGAAAAAAACCTAGAATGAAAGTGATTCCAGTTACAAATGTCATTGAAACGATTGAATGGTTAGATGCTAATATCTAATTTCTAAAATAATAAAGGAGGCGGAGCCTTTGGAACAGATTGAAACAATTAGTCTTTTTTTAAAATGGGGGATAGCCATATTACTTGTCTTATCTATATTTTCTTTGAAAAAAGGCCGTCAATTGGCTAGAAGATATAAACATCGAAAGAATCAATTTAAAAAGGGAAATCATAGACTGACAACTTCTAAAAATAGGTTTAAATTTTCAGAAGGAAGTATTTTTCGTGCTGCAAAGGTTTTTAGTAGAAAGTCCAATTGCTATTTTGCATTTGATACAGATGTACTTCTTGAACACCCTTACGTTACTACGGTGATCACAAATAAAACGAAAATTACGATACTCATTAGCCAACAGGTTCGTTATGAACTTGATAAAATAAAGGACAGCGCTTCTGAACTTAGTCAAAATGCTAGAATTGCTTTAAAAAATATTGCTAACTTACATAGGGAGAATAAAGTAGAAATTGTTCCTGTAAACAAGGAGTTTGTAAGGAGTAATGGACTTAGAACAAACGTAAAAGATGATTTGATAATAGGGTCATATCTTCAGCGGTTAGAAGAAAAAATGAACATCATCTTTATCACAAATGATAATAACGCCAGAACAACTGCCAGAACAACATCATTAACTCCTCTTGAACTAGATTGGGAAGAAAAATCCAAAAAAGTGAAAGAAGTTGCATTTCGTCCCGGCTATACATATAAATTAATATCGCTTGGCTTATTTTCACTTGCAATCGGCTTTGTATTTGGACTTTTTTATATCGAAGAGGAAGTTAGAGTTAGTGCCACTTCTCAAATTAAGGTACAAAATATTGATGAAGTCACGTTCAAAGAAGATCAACCAATGTATATCAATTCGGAATATCCATATGTCATCAAGAACGAATACGATGAGTATTTTCAGGGGAAAAAAGCAGGAGAGTGGGGCGCTATTGCGATTGTTGATACTTTTTATGATGAGGGAAGCAGGCTATTCCCTCCAAGCTACAGTGTAGTGTTAGGCTCTTGGATTCCTGAAGAAATGGAAGAAAAAGAGAATAAATTGAAATACGTCCTCGTTAAAGAGAATGGAGAAGAGATTGAACAGGAATATCACAATTTAATGAAATATAACAAAGAAAATGGAATTAATTTAAAAAGCATCGACACGAGTGTGAAATTTGACGGGGTAAACAGTTATGAGGTTATTGGATTTTATTTGTCTAAAGATGTAGACGTAAAGAGCTTGAAAGGTACAAGTTTGAAACTTGTTCATAAGGTAACAAAAGAAGTTATTCAAACAGTTCCTCTCAAGATTATGAAAAAGTCGTCATAGACAAAAGGAGGAAAAGAGATGTCATTTTTAAATTGGGTAAGCCTTCTATTATATATCTTAATACCGAGTGCTGTTACATTCGGAATCATATTTGGTTTATGGAGATTGATTGATTTTTTAGTAATCAGCTTTAAACGCTTTACTAGAAAAATGGATGGAATGGAGGAATTATCTGACGAACATAACAGACCTAGAAGTAATAAAATAAACACACAATCTCGTCCATTTCCGAAAAAACGTTCAGTAAAAAGGGAAATGTATGATGAATTCGATACATATATGGAAAAGGTTGATGAATGGGAAATTCTTGCTGACAAGATGGAGAAACAAGAAAAACAGGAAATCCATCAAATGTTCAACAAACTTGGAATAAAGGAATTTGATAAATGGTATATCCCAAAAGCAAATAAGTCGAAAAAGGGGGAAGTATTAACAATTAAAGGTGATAAAAATATCGATGACCTTCTAAACGAAAATGAACGTTCTCTTACAAGCCAATTCATTTCAGCAGAAATAAAAGAATCGTTAATAGATCAGCGAACATCATTGTTACAGATGAAAAAAAGTGATATTAAGGCGGTTCATAGGGTTTAAAGAAGTCGTGTTATGCATAAAAGTAAAACGGGTCTTGAAGAAAACTTAATAAAAATTAAGGATAATGATTTTTCAACTGCTGTTCTTCAAATTAGAGAGGTAGATTCTAAAGAAATAGCTGCTGTTATTTTCCTCATTTGGAGAAGCAGTCATGTAAATCATTTATATCAATAGCAAAAACCACTTCCTATAAAATGCAGGGAGTGGTTTTTGGTTTGTTAACATTCGCTTATCAAGCTTTTTTGGATGACAGACGTTTCAAGAATACGACCAAGACGACTATCAAAAATGATGAAAGGCTTGTAGGGTGTTCTCATTAATATAGTAGTTGTTGACCGGGACAAGGCGGAAATCCATGTATGTCTTGAATCGTATACAAATCATATTGCATTAAGGCGAATTGTGTTTGATATAGGTATTCCATAACAAGAAGCTTTCCATCAGAGACCCCGCATAAAACCCCTGCCGTTCCTGTTCCGTCTGCGAACGAGACTCCAATAGGCTGATTGATGAAGTACGGAATTTTCTGTTGCCAAGACATAGCTGACACTCCTTCCACTCTATTGTATACCCCATAGAGTTTTAAGTGCCTGTCTGAATTTAGCAAGTATGAACAAGTGCCCCGTTTAGTGCATAGGGTATTGTAATAATTAAATTTATCCAGGGAGTCTAATATATGAATAGATATTATTTCAATCCAAACATGAGAATTTCTGGTGTAGTTGCTTCAGCGACTGGTGATGTAAATGGTGACTTGATCCCCGATATTGTATACGTGACCGGTTACAGAGAAACAGATGTTTCCATTATACAAAATATGACCCTCGGAATCCGAGATGGAGCGACAGGAGTTTCCATTAGTATTCCCCTGAAGAAAAATATGGGATATAGTCCTATGCTGTTTTTGGGGGATTTTACCGGAGACGGGATCAATGATATTTTAATTACCATCCCTACAGGCGGCAGTGGCGGAACGACAAATAACTATATTTATTCTTTTGTTAATAATGAACCACGTTTGTTGTTTGACTCTGATGCGTTTAACCAAGCGTATCAATATGATGTTACTTACAAAGATAATTACAAGGTTGAAGTAGTGAGTAAAAGAAATAATACAAGATATCTGATCGATTTATCACTAAGAGGGTCTGATTATTTAAATGAAATATATGATGTGAATGGTAAATTGAAGACGCCTATCAGTGGGTGGGTTGATCCTATAAGCGGATTATACCCAATTGATTTTGCATTTGATGGTGTGTATAACCTCATTGCTTATCAACAGATTGCTGGAACATACCATGCAGATACTTTAGGCACTATTCAAAATAGGTTAAAATGGAATGGCTATATGTTTATATTGGACTATCAGGATTTAGCCATTTATGGTTCTCAAGGATAGACTGCTTTCAATTCAATAAATATAGGGATGAAGAGTACTGAAAACTCTTTTTTATCGTGAATTTTTATTGGTTGAGAATATTCTTTAACGAAACCCGCTAATAGATCGTCAATGTATAAAAGTTAAGTCAATTCGAATGGGAGTACAGTTTCTTCGCATAGCGCATAGGACAATTTTATAAAATATGAAGGGATTGGGAGAGATAAATGTATTATGTTCCTTATATGTATCAATACCCTTATTATGTGAATGCGCCAATGTATAACTATGGAAGGCCGTCTGTTTACAGGAATTATCCTAACGAAATAGGGCAGAGAAACCCATTTGATTCTTTCCGTTCTTCTAAGGGCCATAAAGATATTGAATTAACAGATTATGGTCCAAAACCGTTTGTTATTGATATTAATAAAGCAACGAAGCAAAACAATACGTATCGTACGGCTTTATGGACAGGACAACATTTACAAGTTACTTTAATGAGTCTCAATGCTGGCGAAGATATTGGTTTGGAAATGCATCCTGATGTGGATCAATTCTTACGTATTGAACAAGGTCAGGGGATTGTTCAAATGGGCAAGAGTAAGGATCATTTAAACTTTAAGAGAAATGTCTCTGATGATTCCGCGATCATGCTGCCGGCCGGAACGTGGCACAATCTAACCAATACGGGTAATATTCCGCTAAAACTTTACTCGATATATGCTCCTCCTAACCATCCGTTTGGTACTGTCCATGTGACCAAAGCGGATGCAATGGCTGCGGAAGAAGGGCATGGTAATGGAAATACCGTTGTTTTCGGCAAGACTCCAGATGAATGGATCCGGTACACAGAATTTTTGGTGAAAGAAGGATTAGAGGATGTTAAAAGAGGAATCAATGCTACGCACATTCTTCAAGAATTTATTCTAATGGGGGTTCTTGTAGGGAAAGGGTATTCTCCTGAAACAGCATATAAAACAGTAGAAGAATGGGAACGTACAGGAGAGTCCAAACTTCTTCAGCAGAGCAAGAACATGTAGATCTGGATTCAACCCTCCTTTCTTCTTTAGGGAGAAGGGAATAGGTATAAAAACACCGACAAAAAACGAATATCGTTTTAGTCGGTGTTTAATTTTATTTACCGTTTATTCATTGCATTGTTGGCTTGACAATGATAATCGTTTTCATTTAAAATATCAATTAGGATATGATAATAATTATCATTATCAATATAGGGAGATTGCAGGAGGGAATTACATGTTAGCAAGTACATATTCATTTAGGGAGAAAAAATCATTTTCTTTTCTTGGCATTATTTTAACCTTTATCATGCTTTTAGTTGGCTGTGGAAATGAATCTTCACAAGAGGCATCCAGTTCCAATGAAAGTAAAGGTACAGAACAGACAGAAGCAACAGAAAATGTTCGTGAGATCAAACATGCCATGGGAACAACAAAGATTGAAGGGACGCCGAAGAGAATTGTTACGTTGTATCAAGGAGCAAGTGATGCGGCGGCGGCTTTTGGAGTTAAGCCGGTAGGTGCAGTAGAATCTTGGCTGCAGCAACCGGTATATGATTATCTAAAAAGTGATTTAGAAGGTGTACAAATCGTAGGAGATGAAACACAGCCGAACTTAGAGGAGATTGCTAAATTAAAACCAGATTTAATTATCGCTTCAAAGCTGCGTCATGAAGAAATCTATGATCAATTAACAGCTATTGCGCCAACCGTTGCACATGAGACAGTTTTTGAGTTTAAAGGTACTGTAGAATTGATGGGCAAAGCAATGAATCAAGAAGAAAAAGCAAATGAGATCCTTTCAGCTTGGGATAATCGTGTTGCTGATTTCCAAAGCAAAATTAAAGAAAAATTAGGCGATCAGTGGCCGTTACATGTTTCTGTTTTAAACTTTAGAGCTGACCATGCGCGAGTGTATGTTACAGGTTTTGCGGGATCGATCCTAAACGAGCTTGGCTTTGAAGGGCCAAAAAACTTACAGGATCCATCGTTAGATGTAGTCAAGTTTACTGATAAAGAAAGCATCTCTGACATGAATGCGGATGTATTTTATATCTTTATGGAAGATGATCCCGCTGTTAAGAAAACGTATGATGAGTGGACAAATCATCCATTATGGAAAAATCTTGATGCTGTAAAAGCAAACCAAGTTTACACAGTTGATGAAATCATCTGGAATATGGGCGGCGGAATTAAAGCGGCTAACCTGATGTTAGATGATATCTATGACAGATTTGAGTTAGAAAAATAGATATGGAATGCAGAGATAGGAGGAGGAAATCATTTTTCTCCTATTTTTGTTTATGTTCCAGGAGTATACAGTGGGCCAACGAAATACTTTTAGTATGTAGTACATAGTATCGAAAGAAGGAATTATATGGGGAATTTATTTTCACGTCTACAATATAAAGCGGTTGGTTTATTCATTTGTTTTTTAGTATTTATTATATCTTTTATATTAAGTATTGCGCTTGGTAAAACATCAATTCCGTTACAGACAGTAGTGGATGCTTTCTTTTATTTCGATGAAACTATTACAGAACATGTCGTTATTACAACGTCACGGTTGACTAGAGCTGTTATTGCAACTGTAATCGGTGCTAATCTTGCATTAGCAGGGGCTCTAATGCAAGCGTTGACAAGAAATCCGTTGGCAGCTCCAGATATTTTTGGAATTAATGCCGGGGCTTTATTTTTTATTGTTTTTGCCATCACTTTTTTTTCAGTTGATTCTTTAACAAGTTACATGTGGATTGCATTTCTCGGGGCAGGGGTTGCAGGTGTGTTAGTCTATTTTTTAGGCTCATTAGGAAGGGATGGGTTATCTCCTATTAAAATTGTATTATCGGGTGCAGCGATAACGGCTCTCTTCGTTTCCTTTACACAAGGCTTATTGGTTATTGATGAACAGAAAATACAAAGTATATTGTTTTGGCTGGCAGGTTCTGTTGCCGGACGGAGTATGGATATGTTGTTACCTGTATTGCCATTTATGGTTGGTGCGGGTCTTCTTACATTATTTTTGGCGAGGCCCATTAATATTCTTATGTCAGGTGAGGATGTCGCTAAAAGCTTAGGTCAAAGAACGGTCTTTATTAAAGGAATGATAGGTGTTGCTGTAATTATTCTAGCGGGTGGATCAGTAGCAGTAGCTGGTTCTATTGGTTTTATTGGCTTAATTGTACCTCATATGGTTAGGGGGCTTGTTGGTTCAGATTATCGCTGGATCATCCCTTTTAGTGCTTTAATTGGAGCGAGCCTCTTGCTATTGGCAGATGTAGCAGCAAGATTGGTCATTATGCCTCAAGAAATGCCCATAGGTATTATGACAGCTTTAATGGGTACTCCATTTTTCATTTATATTGCACGGAGAGGGCTGTCGAAAAATGAATAACTTCCTATCATTTAGAAATAAATCAGGCACTGTATCTTTTCAGGCAGCCAAAAAAACATTGATGATTTTTCTGCTGCTAAGTTTCATTTCCATCCTACTTTTTATACTCAGTCTATCGATCGGAAGCAGTTTTATTAGTCCTCAAGCAGTTGTCAAGTATTTATTCGGGTATGGCAGCGGCGAATATGATTTTATTCTAAATACATTGAGGCTGCCAAGAGTGTTGCTTGCTTTTATGGTGGGAGCTGCACTTGCCGTATCAGGATTAATCTTACAATCCATTATTAGAAATCCCCTTGCTTCTCCAGATATTATCGGGGTAACAGCTGGGGCTTCAGTAGGAGCCATTATATTTATCGTCTTTTTTATGGGAACGGTAAGTTTAAAATTTCTTCCTTTTACGGCGATTTTTGGGGCAACAGTTGTAGCGGCGGTGATTTATTTATTAGCATGGAATAAGGGAGTGACACCTATCCGTCTAGTACTGATTGGCATCGGTGTCGCAGCAGCAATGAAAGCAATCGTCATGCTGATGATTGTCCTTAGTGATACGGCTGTAACGACGAAGGCTTACCTTTGGTTGACAGGCAGTTTGTATGGGACTAATTTGCAGGATGTTTATTCCATGCTGCCTTGGATGGTTATCTTCATTCCATTTTCTCTTGTATTAGCTAGGACGGTTAGTGTAAAGGAATTGGGTGACGATGTTGCTGCGGGACTTGGTGTAAAAGTACAAACTCAACGTTTTCTTCTCATTTTTATTAGTGTAGCACTAGCAGGTTCTTCAGTAGCTTTTGCAGGTGGAATCGAATTTGTCGGATTAATTGCACCACATATTGCTAGAATGCTCATTGGACGTTCATTTGCTGGCTTAGTACCTATTTCTGCATTAATCGGCGGGATTATCGTTGTGTTGGCAGATATTGTTGGAAGGACAGCATTTTTACCACTTGACATACCTGCTGGTGTATTTACAGCGGGCATTGGAGCGCCATTTTTTATTTATTTATTATATAGAAATCGAAATATATAAATGATATTGTATGTGATTTTACAATAAAGGAGTTGAGACCATGAGTGTATTAGAAACAAGCTCTCTTACGCTGGGTTATAGTGACACTATTATTATAGAAGATCTAGATCTGAAAATTCCTACTGGAGAAATCACCGTATTCGTTGGAGCTAACGGGTGTGGAAAATCTACTTTATTACGTTCACTTGCACGTCTTCTAAAACCAAAATCAGGTCATGTATTACTAGGGGGAGACGTGGTAGGAAATTTATCTACAAAAGAGGTAGCTAAACGTCTTGCTATTTTACCACAGGGACCGATTGCTCCAGAAGGACTTACGGTTTTACAGCTTGTTAAACAAGGAAGGTACCCACATCAAAGCTGGTTAAAGCAATGGTCTAGTGAAGATGAAAAAATCGTGAATCAAGCTCTTAAAGCTACGAAAATGGAGGAACTTTCTAACAGGTCTGTTGATTCCTTATCTGGTGGACAACGGCAAAGAGCATGGATTGCGATGACGTTAGCGCAGAAAACGGATATTATTTTGCTAGATGAACCCACAACCTATTTAGATATGACCCATCAAATCGAAATTCTAGACCTTTTATTTGAGCTAAATGAATTAGAAAACAGAACCGTGGTTATGGTTTTGCATGATTTGAATCTAGCGTGCCGTTATGCCCATCATATTATAGCTGTACGTGATAAAAAGGTATATTCACAAGGAAGACCAGAAGAAGTAATAACTTCGGATATGGTCAGAGATGTTTTTCAAATGAATTGTGATATTATACAAGATCCGTTATTTGGGACTCCTTTATGTATTCCACACGGTAAAGGCAGGCGGGTTAGTATAAATGAAGAGTATAAGGAAATGATTTCATTATCATAAACACAGCATCAACGCATTACATTTACTGATTAAAAATTGAAATTCATTTTAAGGATGATAAAAATGCACAGTATGATTTTGAATGAACTGAAGGCTTTCGGTATATATCTAGAACACGACAGTGTGATGGAGATAGAACTAACAGATTTGTTAAATGAGGAAACATGTCTATCGTTTCTACAAACACAAATGACGGAGATAAAAGCACCGAATTTATCAGTCACAGCTTCAATGTTTTCTAAAAGATATGCTTATCTCGTTGTGTCGTCCACTTTATATTGTATGTTAGAATTCAACTGTGTCCTTAACTTTCCAGTAAATGCATGCACATTAAGTAAAGAACGTAAATTATATATTCAAGAAGATATATGCAAATGGCAAGAAGTAAAAAGTATGACGAGGGAGCACTGGTGTGAAAACGTGCTCCGTCACCTTTTTTCTTCTCATATTACGCCGATTTTAGACATGTTGAAAACGACAACTCGTGTTTCATCGGCAATTTTGTGGGAAAACGTAGCCGTTCGAATTAACTCCATTTATAAGAAAACATTAGCGAAAGAACTAAATCCAGATAAAATTGAAAGGTTAAATAGCGATTTCAATTTCCTGAAAAATGCTAGTGGAGAATTGTTTAATTTAAAAGAAAATCCGATTAAACCTTATTTGAAAATAGGAGAAGAACTTAAAGTGACTCCATATCGGAGAACGTGCTGTATGTACCATAAATTAATGAAGGATCCTGAAGGAATTGGTTATTGTGGCAACTGCCCAATTAAAAATAAGCAGACAAAATCGGGAAATGATTAAAACGAAGGATGAGCATCTTTCATTCCAGTGATGATATTGACAGTTTATTACGATGTTCGTTGGCAAATGATCAATCGGTTGGGAGAAAGCGCTCAACATGAAAAATGGATCGTATTAAAAGAAGAGTGCATAGTGTTAGGGTATTTCATGTTATTAACTTTACCACTGGCATTATTTTTAAATAGAAGAAAATTAGATGTGGATGTTAAAAATGGCAGATACTAAAGAAGGGGGGGCTGCTCCCCCACTTCCCGCGAGGAGCATTTTTGGTGTGTCTCATTTGCGTAAACCTTCAAATTCGGAATAAACTAAAATAGGTCATTATTGTTATAGAGGGGGAGTCAGATGCTCTATATAAATCCAGATCAGTTTATTCTGAAACCATCATTTGCGACTATTTATTGTGAACCGAACTGGAAGTGGAGAAAGCGCGATCAACCGATGCCGAATTATGATTTATTTTATATATGGAATGGTGAAGGCACCGTCATATTAAACGGAAAGTCCTACCAGGTGGAAAAAGGACACTGTTTTCTTTTTAAACCTGGCGATCTCATAACCGCTGCACACAAACCCCAGAGACCTCTTAAATTAACCTATATTCACTTTGATGTAACTGAAGTACCTCGATTCGTCCCTCCATCCCATCGAATCATTGATAATACGATCCATTTTGAATCGTTGTTAACCCAATATGTGCGTTTGTTTTTAGTGAAAACCTTTGGTGCGGATATTGAGGCAAAGTTAATATTGAAACAATTGATGATTCATTTATTGAGAGAAGAACAAGAAAAGGAAAAGCTAATGGAGGATACAAGCCATCATTTATTAGAAACGATTCGAGAAACTGCTAATTATATTCAGCAGCATCCTGGGAAACCGCATACGATTGAAAGCTTAGCCACGCGTGCAAATCTTTCTCAGCGTTATTTTTCCGAGAAGTTTAAACAGATTATTGGGCAGACCGTTAAATCATATATCGTTTATACAAGGATCAAAAGAGCAGAGCATTTATTACATTCTTCAGGAATGACAGTGACAGAAGCTGCTTATGCTCTTGGTTATAATGATCCCCATTTCTTTAGCAGACAGTTTAAAAAATACACAGGGAAAAATCCATCAGACGTTCGTTAATCAAGTTTATTTTAATATTTTGGGAGTACTTAAGAGAACGCTTAGACGCGAACTTTGAAGTGCTCCTTTTTTATTGTAACGACGGGGGAGGATCAATCACGCAGAAATGGCTGCCTGCAACTGCTTATGGACCAGCTTTTCTGCTCTTATATACATAAAAGTGCAAATGTTTATTTATTTGATCTAAATAAATTTAACCTTCTGAATGTTAGTATTGGCAATAAGAAAATGGCTTGATCGTTTGGGAGGAATAGAGATGAAAGCTGACTATATACAACAGCTATTTGCGGAAAGAATAGGCGGATCGCAATTTGGCTTAACAGAGAAAATCTATAAATTTGAAAAAATTAAAAGAGCAAAAAGAGAAGCTCTGCTTGCAAATCCTCATATGGAATTGATTGATCTAGGTGTTGGTGAGCCTGACTGGATGGCAGATCAATCGGTTGTCAAAGGGTTAGCAAAGGAGGCTGGCAAACTAGAAAATCGTTTTTATGCAGATAATGGAATACCTGAGTTTAAGAAAGCAGCAGCAGCTTATATGAAAGAGGTATTTGCTGTTGATGATCTTGATCCGGAGACGGAGATAAACCATGTAATTGGTTCTAAGTCCGCTCTAGCGATGATTCCAACAGCCTTTATAAACCCGGGAGATATTACGATTATGCCCACCCCTAATTATCCTATTTTAGGAACTCATACAAAGTATCTAGGAGGAGAAGTTGTTCATCTGCCGCTGCTTGCAGAAAATTCATTTCTTCCAAAGTTAGATTCATTGAGTGAAGATGTTTTAAAACGGGCAAAGCTTCTCTACTTGAATTATCCGAATAACCCAACAGGGGCTGTAGCGAACCGCGAATTTTTTGAGGAAGTCGTCCAGTTTGCGAAGAAAAACGAATTGATTGTTATACATGATGCTGCTTATGCTGCACTTGTTTTTGACAATGAAAGCCCGCTGAGTTTCTTATCTGTTCCGGGTGCAAAAGAGGTTGGTATAGAGCTGCATTCATTATCAAAATCTTTCAATATGACAGGCTGGCGCATTGGATTTGCCGCTGGCAATGCTAAGCTCATTACTGCCATTGCGACGGTGAAGGATAATTATGATTCTGGTCAATTTATCCCTATACAAAAAGCTGCTGCTTATGCACTATTACATCCAGAAATAACAGAACAGACGGCAGATAAATATTCACGACGGCACGATCTTCTATCAAAAATATTGTGTGATTGCGGATTTGATGCGAAAAAGCCAAAAGGGTCCTTCTTCTTATACACGAGGATTCCAAAAGCGGTAGAGAACGGCCCGAAATTTCAGTCGGCAGAGGAGTTTAGCCAGTACTTAATTAAGGAGCATTTAATCTCCACTGTTCCATGGGATGATGTCGGCGCATATGTCCGTTTTTCTGTTACATTTCAAGCTGATGGAAGAGAGGAAGAACAGCAAGTATTGCAGGAAATCAAAGCAAGACTTAGCACTTCCCATTTTATTTTTTAAGGAGAGAAGAAACGTGTTATTTACTAAAATGCATGGACTAGGAAATGCTTACGTCATTTTTAATCAATTAGCCGGTGACATTGAGAATCAAGACTTTCCTCAGCTTTCTAGAGCCATCTCGGATGTAAACTTCGGAATTGGCGCTGATGGTATCATCCTTATCTGCCCATCAAAAAAAGCTGATTTTCAAATGAGAATTTTTAATGAAGATGGATCAGAGGCACAGAATTGTGGAAATGGCTTGCGATGTGTGGCTAAGTTTCTCATTGATCACAAGTATGCAACAGCCCCTAATTTTACGATTGAAACATTAGGCGGTGTAGTAAGTGTAGAGGTGGAAGTAAAAGAAGAACAAGACGTGGAGTATGTTACGGTAGACATGGGGGAGCCAAAACTCCTAAAAGGAATGCTTCCGATGGAAGGAGATCCATCTGCTGCAACAATCAATGAACCCCATTCTTTTCGTGGAAATGTGTATGACCTCACTTGCCTGTCGATGGGAAATCCCCATGCGATTATATTTGTCGAAGATGCAAAAAAATTTCCTTTAGAAAAAGTTGGACCCATCATTGAACATTCTAGACTGTTTCCAGAGAGGGTGAACGTAGGAATCGTTCAAGTGAAAAGTCGTCAAGAGATAGATTATCGAGTGTGGGAGAGAGGATCCGGAATCACGATGGCTTGCGGAACAGGGGCTTGTGCAGCAGTTGTCGCTGCTACATTAAATGACTTGCTCGATAAATTTCAACCAGTCACTGTCCATCTACCTGGAGGAGATTTGACGATAAGATGGGATGAACATGGTCATGTGTGGAAAAAGGGAACAGCTGCTTATATATGTCACGGTGAGTGGGGGATGGATCATATAAGATAATCAGGGAGGAAATTTAAAGGAACAGAGAAACGGCAAGGAATACACCGTCCGATATATTCGGACGGTGTTTATAGTGTTTCTTTTTATCTAATCATTCTTATACAGAGGTACATAAGGGTTCAAGATTATTTTTGTTCTGGTCCCCGTGTAGGAAGCCGCTGATGCTTGTCCCATTTTTTATCCAACTTTTAGGTAACAATGCCCTTACTTTCAAGTGTGCGAAGGACATGGACTAGTACTATGTAGCGGGAGAATTCAATAGAATAACAGGTTGGTAGTGAAAAGGAACGATTTTCCTTTTTTCGTATTGAAAAGTCGACAAAAATCGAGCATCATATATTTATTAATATAAGGTACATGATTTTGGATTTGGAAGGAGGTGAAATGATGCACCTTCAGCGATTCATTTCAAGTTGTTTAATGATAGGGGCAGCTTTATTTTTGCCGACGGCTGTACTTGCCAATCAAGCAGATTCTTCTGCAAAACAGCCCGTCGCAAATGAGGCAGCAGCCAATTTATCTGCTGTCGCTCAACAATCAGTCAATGGTAAGGAAAGTGAAGCTTCTCGAACACAAGTTAAAGGGAATGAAAATAAAGATTCTCGAAAACTAATCAGTGGCAGGGAGAATAAAGCTGCTGATGTTCAAGTAAAAGTTGAGAAAAAAATCATTGAGAAAAAAGAACCTGCTGTTCCACATTCCGTTAAGCCGAATGTTGTTAAACCTGCTCAATTGACGAGAACTTTGCCGGAGCAAGCAAGCAATCGAGCGAAACAGGTTGTACAAGCTGTTGATAAAAAGGGTAAACAGACTAGTGGAGAACATGTTCCTGAAAAGGCTGCGGGCAACAGAGGAGAAAAGAGGGAACTAACCGAGAAAGGAAATCAATCTGTTCATGAAAAACAGCCTGCTCAACAGGGGGATTCGATGAACAGTGATGAACCGATTCAACCGGTTATAACTGAAAAACCTTCTGAACAGATTCCGCAAAGCATTGGACCTGAAGAAAAAACAAAAGATCAGGTTGTACAAGCCGAACAGCCTGTTAATCCAGCCAAGGGTGAGTCGATTCATAAAGTTAAAGAAATATCTGATGATAAAGTCAAAGATCAGCCTATAGTAAACAAGAAAAGTAATATCCAACCCGTATTTGTTTTCGGTGAATCAGAAAAGGGTGTCCCTTCATCTGGAAGAGATAAAGGTATTCCGCATGAAAAACAAGCGTTCACGCCGGCACAATCTCATCATTCAGGAGGAGCGTCTAAGGATCGGAAAAAAGAGGGAAATGGCCCTCTGAATTATACAGATAAATGGTTGGATTGGAAGTATGATTGGGCGCTGGAAATCAATCAATTTTATATATGGCGAATCAAAGAATTTAGCAATCAATGGACGAATGCACCCCCATCACAGCCTCCAAAATTGTTCCTTTTTTCTTAATATACAAAATCAAAACAGTTGATAAGTAAAAGAAAAAAGGAGCGAATAAAAAATGAAAAAACGTATGACAGGAAATAAAATGGTTAAATCGATCGTGTTAGCAGGAGTACTTTCAGTTGGTGTTTTAGCGGGAGGGCAAGTCAGTGAAGCGGCTCAAAACGATAAAAATCTGGACCATGCAAAAGGAAGTGCTGTTAACGCACAAGCAAGTGTCCATGCATCCCTGACAGCTAAAGATCACGCCGCTTCTCATTCTGCTGTACAAGTAAAAGCGGAAGTTAAAGAAGTAAAGGTGAATAAAGGGCAAGCGCGAGCAGTAGAACCAAAAGCTGAAGTAAAAGAAAATAAATCAGCGGTAAACAAAGCTGCTTCTCAAGCGAGTGTTCATGCGAGCGAGACAGCTAAAGCAAAAGCTTCAGCACACTCAGCCGTAGTAACTAAACCAGAAGCACCTGCAGAGGAAACACCGGATGCAGTAACTGAAGAAAAAGCTGTTGAAGTAAAAGAAAATAAATCAGCGGCAAACAAAGCTGCTTCTCAAGCAAGTGTTCATGCGAGCAAGACAGCTAAAGCAAAAGCTTCAGCACA
>NZ_JAUIYO010000023.1:0-25941 GCF_044891285.1 Bacillus lumedeiriae | reverse complement strand
TTGGCTGATAAATCTAATTGTATTGTTATATCAATGAATTATTTTGGAATATTCCGGGGAATAAAAACTAAAATAGATGAAACATTCATTAATAATATGGAGAAATTTTACGGCGTTTCCATAAACTATTGGAATGCAATCTCATCTGAGGATGATTTCTATATTAAAGTGGCTCAACTTTTAGAAAGTAAAGGATTAAATACGTTAGATCCCCGCTGTCAACCGTTAAAGGCCACTGATCGGGATGAATATCAGTCTTTTGGATTTTTGCCAGCTTTAGATTGCCTTAAAGTGCTTGGAGATATACTGATAAAATATCCTAAAATAAATACTAAAAAAATAATTGCATATGGCAGTTCATACGGTGGTTACATTGCTATGCTTTGTGGAAAGTTTGCCCCTAATACGTTTTCTGTTATTATTGATAACTCGGGGTTTTCAAAGGCAGAAATGAAGCATATTGTTGGTAGAGAAATTTATGATAACGATTTAGTTATTAACGTAAACTTGAATCAAAAAAATTATGCTCTCCCATTTGCCTATAATAATCCTTGGACAATCTTAGATGAAACCTCTGCGAAATATTTCGGAGATGCTAACAAATTAATCCGGAGTTTGTTGGTTAGAGAGCATAGAATTAAATCCGATACTCGTTATTATATATTCCATTGTGAAAAAGATGAGATTGCCTCCATTCAAGATAAGGATAAAGTAGTTTCTCTGCTATCAAATTATAATCCAACATATTATAAACGAATTACTAGGGATGATATAGATGGTAAACTTTTTAAAAAATATGGACATGCTATGGATGCATCATTACGGAAGTTATTTGATTATGTTATGGAACTAGACAAAGAATATGGATTGCTAAAGGAAAAAGGCACCAACGATTTTTGCAATAATGAAGTGAGATTATTTCATTGTGGAAGTAAAAATTATGTGATTAATTTTAAAGATAATTTTGAAATAGATGTCAAGATTACCAATAATGTTAAAACGGATTATGGTTTAATTAGTTTAATGCCGATAATGTCTAATATATTGGATGTTACAGATACGATGAGTGAAGGTTTAAATTTTGTTATCTCAAGAATAGTAGATGGAAAATACAATGAAGCTTCTGTGGTTATGCAGGATATACTAGATGCTTATAATGCAATTGATTCACAAATAAATACGTTTATTAGATATTTACCACGAAACAATATTACTAAATTTGATCGGGTATTAAAAAGGTCATTCTTGGAAATTATTGAACACTGTGAAAGTGATTCTTGGAATTCAGTTGAAGATGAACTTTCAAAATGTGTAATACCAAATTTTTTGTTGTTGAGGAATGAGTTGAGTAACATTTTTACGCCCTATTTAGTTACATAATATATAATGAACCCGTAAGATTAGACACGAAATAAGGGAAGGTTAAGGGAGGTTTATGTAAAGAAAACTATATACTCCAGAGTTTAAAGCTCATGGATCTGAGTCAATATCTTGGACACAAAAAAGTTAAATCCATTTTCGAAGGAGCCGTCTGATTGCCTTTGATGTGACCGAACAAGTTTTACGTCGAGCATAGATTGCGACCTTGTCTTCATATTCAACAACCTCTGTGACGGTGCGTTGCAGTCCCAAAAGTAGACAATATACATTCGGATTTAACTGGATGAGGCATTGTCACCACTTCGTCCGGCAATTCACCTTTCATAGCATAAAAAAGCTATTTGACAGGAGGAAACTAGATGAATAAGGATGAACAGGATCATAAAAGGTTTCTTGAGGAACAAATCGAATGGTGCAAGAAGCAAGATAGCATCTTAGAAGCGATAGAGGAAAAGCTTTATGAAATGAAAGAACTGGCTGAATACGTTCGTGATCATGAGCTTACGCCATTGGAAATTAACAAGTTAAAAGATCAGTTAAATACCTTAAAACAGGAAGTTCATTCTCTAGAACAGCAGTTGCAATCGGTTGTTCATTAGTAAAAGAAAGGTGATGTGTTTATGGATATTGCATTAATGTCAATCGCACTAAGCCAAGGACAAGTGCAGCAGCAGGCTTCTATCTCAGTCATGAAGAAAGCGATGGATCAAGCAGAAGGAAATGCTGATTTTATCAACAAGATGATGGGAGAAGCGAACTTGCAAGCGTTGCAACGTGCAGCACAGCCTTATTTGGGCGGGAACATAGATATAAAAGGATAAAAAGAAGCTTAGTACGACTAGGACCTGGTAGATTTTTTGAAATAACCGGGTGAGGCTGGTACAAATACGTTCTTCTTATAAGGAGACAATGGCAAAGCAAGCCAACCAATGAAAATCCGATTCTCCTTAAAGGGAAAATCGGATTTTTTCATCTTTATTTAATTAATTTTATATGAAGCCTTCCTGCCGAAGTTGTCCCAATTTATAAGTGACAGACCAATAAGTACGACCAAGCGTGGTGGCAATCTGATTCGTTGTTTGTCCCTTTTGTCTAAGTGAAATCAATAATGATAGTTCATCGGTTGAATATGGTTTGTTTCTTTCTGAACAGGTAGTTAGCACTTCATAGCCGGGATATTGTTTTGAAAGTTGTTCCTTTTCATAGTTGAAGCGCCAATTCCAATTAGTTTTGTAGTACATGCTTTCCTTGGTGCCTGTCACTTCCCGGAAAATCTTGTTCCACAGAAATGTTTCACAAGATTTTCCAAGCGGTATTAAGCTTCATGAAATGAAAAGAATAGCTGAGTACGCTCTCGAATATGAGCTCACTTCGGCAGAAATTGATGAATGTAATGGTCGATTGAACGAGTTGAAGAGCGAAGTTCATGTTCTGTATCCAGGTGTATGTATCACTCCCCTGAAAACCTAAAAACTCTCCAACCAATATTCCTTTTATGTTATCCTGAACGGTTGGCTACTTCCTGAAGAAGGAAGGTGGTTTAGATGGCGCTTTACGAAGCATTAAGCATTGTCGCACAGTTCAGTCTAGCAGCTATCGGTGTTCTGACGCTTGTCGTGACACTAATCACCCACAAACCCCCTCTTGTTTTGGTGGGGAATTGATTGCTGCATCAAAGAAAGAGGTTTTCAAGCGAAAGCGCGGTAGGGAAAACGAATTATTGATCTAATACCAGTTTATTACCGACTTTGGTTATCATTCAATTACTTCAACAAGATCACTACCTATTAATGCTAACTCTAATTTTTCTCTTTCTGTTGCAGTTAAGATAACTTTGGATCTATTATTTGTACCAGGATACCCAAAGATACATTCAAACTCTGCTTTATTATCCTTACTCTGGAAGATGTAAATAGAATTGTAATCCTTTAGATAACAAAACTGTTCCGACAAACTTTGAGGTAGAAAGTGCCAATGATAGGCTACATTTTTAAATCCCCGTGTAGGTTTTTCTGCGATTGATGGAATGAGCCAGTCTCTTCCTACTTTTTTAGCGGTGCGTAGTTTTCCCCGACGTATCCATTGACGAACTGTCGTATCAGTCACATTGTGAAGTTCAGCAAATTGTCCTACACTTAGATAATCACACTTGATATTTAAAAGAGTAAAACCTTGTGTGGCAGTGGTGCCACTTAATTCCCCATTTTCATCTAGTTCCAATTCATTACAGTAATATAAATTAAGCTCAATTCCGTCATTTTTTAAGTCAAAATCATAATACCACCAATCATCAGTGAGTTCAGGTAAAAGTGAATTATCAAGGGTCTCCTGAAATCTTTCACACAATCTCAATATATTTTTATGGTAATTCTCCGTAAATTGCTGGTCTGTCACCTCCAGATAATTATTTTTTACATAGTCTGAAAATGATTCTTGAATATCCTTTTTAGTAAAACAATGTTCAGCCTTAAAAACTTCAAGCTTACTTTGCAATCTGCTCTCCCCCTGATATTGTATAGTTGTAATACAATTAATAATTTGTATTGTATCAATACAAATTATTGAAGTCAAATTTCAAGTTAGACGACGGAGAGAAGGTTAAATATTTCATTCTAGAAATTCATAATATGGTAAAAGACCTTAGTTAATAACTAAATAATCAAAGGGGGGATTAAATTGACAATGCCATCTAAAGCAAAGATATTTGAACATTGGATGAATTGGCTCCATAAAAACTGTTTTGATTGGGCAGAGCCAAGTTGTTGGTCATGTCGGAAGTATTGGGGAGATAAATATGATATTAAAAATCCTCGAGCAAGTAGGAAGGAGATAATCAGAAATTGGAATAGAGTACCGTTGCAAAGGTGCCACATTATCCCTAGGCAATTTGGTGGAAGTGATGAAGTGGAAAATTTATTTCTAATGTGTGCAGAATGTCATGATAAAGCACCAAATACAAAATCTAGGGAAGCTTTTTTACAATGGACAAGTAAACAAAACCATAGTAAAAACTTTTATGAATTAGTAATGAAGGAAATAAGAAATTATGAACTTCAGGATAAGATCAAACTAATAAACGATCTTATAAAAACAAAAAAGTTATGGAATCTTATTGAGGATGATCTGGGAATTCATGTAAATCAGTCAAGAGGTGGTATTGAAATAACTGTTTCAACAGTAATCGCTGCTATAGCAGAATATATAAGAAATGAAGAAGAAAATCTTTAGTGAAATAGTTGATTGTATAGTAAATATCGTTAGTGATAATATGTGATACCGCCAATATTTTTGTGTGAAAATGTTTCCGCTATTTACCAAAACCGGAGGCCAGTCTCCCCATCTAGCCAAAGTGTAATGCATTAAAGTGTAATAGGTGCTGCCACTCCTCGAAAAATCTTATTTCACAGTTTTTTTCAAGCAACACAAATAATATTGGCTTAGTCGAATTAGAAGATGCCTAGTAGAATGTATAAAAAATGAATATTATTTCAAAGCTGATAATAAAGGCATTATAATAAAAATACATATGTTGTTTATGGGAAGCTAGATGAGAGGAGAGGCACAATGAATATAAAAATAATGAGCATAGAAAACTTTAAGAGTTTTAAATATCGTAATTTTACATTCAATGATCGTTTTACTTTAATTATAGGCGACAATGGAACTGGAAAGACTTCTGTTTTAGAAGCTTTGAGTGTTGGATTAGGAGGGTTTTTAGCGGGAGTCGATGGGGTTTCTACTCGTAACATATCCTCCGAGGAAGTTCGGAAGGAGTGGGATAGGGTAGGGGATGCGACTGTTACACCCGAAAAGCAATTACCATGCTCGGTAAGTTGTACTGGAGTGATCGATGAAAGAAAGTTTACATGGAAAAGATCCATTGAAACGATAAACGGGAAAACAACTCGTCTGCACGCAAAAGAAATTATAGCCTATGCCGGTGATATGCAGAAGCAAATTATTAATGAGAAAAACCATAATGTTATTTTACCTCTCATATCCTATCAGAGTGCTGGAAGGTTATTCTCTCAAAAGAAAAATAAATGGGTAGATCCTTTTGAACGACAAGAACTATCGAGATTTATTGGATATACGGATTGTTTGGATGCTGAATCAAATATAAAATTATTTGTTAACTGGTTAAGAAGAATGACAATGATTAAAGTCCAAAAACAAAAAAGAATAGGTGAACTTGAAGCTACCATAGGAGCTGTTGAAGAATTTATGAAAGGCCTTGTTGGAGAAGGAGAACGTGTAAGCATTATGTATGATTTTGAGGAGGAAGAAGTAATTGTGGAATTAGGTGATGATTCGATCCCCCTTCGCTTAATGAGTGCTGGATATAGAAGTGTAATAGGAATGGTCGCAGATTTAGCTTTTAGAATGTCCATTTTAAACCCACAGTTAAAAGAGTATGCGGTCAAAGAAACACCGGGAATTGTTTTGATTGATGAAATAGATTTGCATCTGCATCCTAAATGGCAATGGAAAATAGTAGAGGATTTAAAGCGAACTTTTCCAAAAGTGCAATTTATTGCAACTACACATGCGCCTATCGTTATATCCTCATGTGAAAAAGGAGAAATCATACGTTTATACGAAGAAGAAGGAAGTATAGTTGATGAAAATCAACATAGTCCCTTTGGGTGGCTTGTTGAAGATATCTTAACAAACATAATGGGAACATTTACGAGAGTCCCCACCGTACAAAAAGAAGTTGAAGAAGTACAGAGACTTTATTCAAAAAAATTAAAAGGGGAGCTTACCCAAAAGGAAGAGAATATACTTGAGTTAATCACAAAGAGATTATATCGTACGCTTCCTGAAGATGATCCAGCAGTAACTTTGGCAAAGTTGAATGCAATAGGGGATAAAGTAACGGAGATGGAGAATAATGAGGAAGGTTAAGCGGACTAATACTCCTGATAGTTTAAAAGTAAATGGGAACACATGGACACAAGAATTGCTTTCACAAGTTAAAGACAAGGGGAAATTTAGCAAAGTTACAGATTCCTATAAAAATAAATATAACCAACAAGATGTCAGAAGTGCTTTAGAAAAAATGTATAAGGCTAAATGCTGTTACTGTGAGTATGGGATAGGCACTGCCAGCTATGAACATATTGAGCACCTTAAACCTAAAGCCGATCCTCGATTTCATCATTTAATATACAGTTGGAATAATTTGCACTGGTGCTGTCAAAAATGTAATATGGCAAAAGGGAACAAATGGAATGATGGAAACCCGATTATTGATCCAGCGATAGAGGATCCAGCTGATTTTATTGAATTTGATGTAATAACAGGTGAAATTGTTGCGAAAAGCGGTAGGGGGAAAACAACAATTGAACATGCTGATTTGAATAGGGAATCACTTGTTAAATCTAGAAATAGAATAAAAGAACAAGTCATGAAACTAATCGTTCAAACAAAATTAACGCCAAGTCCAAAAGATGAAATTTTTTATAAAGATTATATAATGGAATTTGCTAATGAAGAGGCAGATTATTCTTCCTATATTAAGCAATTGATCAACACCTACTTATAATAAAAGGTATCTTCTAGAGGCCACGGTAGTTCCGGTGTCGCTTCTCGGAAAATCTTGTTTCACAGGAATGATCCACAGAGTTTTTCAAGAAGCATAAATGGTAGTGGCTTAATCGAAAAAAGCAGTCATTGTCACCACTCGATCCAGCAGGCCATCTTTCATAATCACCATAAAAAGCTGTTTGACAGGAGGAAACTAGATGAATAAGGATGAACAGGATCATAAAAAGTTTCTAGAAGAACAGATCGAATGGTGCAAGAAGCAAGACGGCATCTTAGAAGCGATAGAGGAAAAGCTGTATGAAATGAAAGAACTAGCTGAATACGCTCGTGATCATGAGCTTACGTCATTAGAAATTGATAAGTTGAACGGTCAATTAAACACTTTGAAACAGGAAGTTCATTCCCTAGAACAGCAGTTGCAATCGGTTGTTCATTAGTAAAAGAAAGGTGGTGTTTCTATGGATATCGCACTTATGTCAATCGCGTTAAGTCAAGGACAAGTCCAGCAGCAGGCTTCGATGTCAGTCATGAAAATGGCAATGGGAGATGCGAAACAGCAAGGCGAAGCTCTCCAGAAGTTGATGAGTACTGCGGATGCCACAGCTATCCAACGTGCTGCCCAGCCGCATTTGGGTGGGAACATTGATGTGAAATTATAGAGAGTGATGGATATCAGCCCATCCATTACACTAGAAGAAAGAGACTCTAGCGATTTTCCTAGGGTCTCTATTTACGCACTTTCATTCTCTAATTTAGGCTGTCTGTACGGTGTTTTGTTCTTCATCATACTAAATACTATGTTTACTAGCCTTCTTTCTACTATGCAACATTACTGATTTCAGCCATTAAGTACTTTTTATTACTCATAAAACACTACGCTACACTAAGGAAAAAAGTATAATATAACTATTACTTACTAAAAATGTGAAAAGCAAACTGATCGAAAGGTCAGGGCGCAAAGCCGACGGGTCTAAAATCAAATGGATTATGATGGCTGGGCTGCCTCTAGAATGAGGGATAAACGAATGATTAGTACAAGTACTCAAGTATTAGATGAAACATCCGTTTTAGTTGCGTTAGAGTCAAATTTAGCCATGATAGAATTCAATTTAAACAGAGAAGTGATTTGGGTAAATGAAAATTTTGCAAAGACTTTGGGCTATACAGTTAATGAGATGAAGAATATGCGACATGAACGGTTCTGCACGATGGAATTTAGAAGCAGTGAAAAATATGTAGAGCTATGGAATAATCTCAGTGAAGGGGAGAAGTTCCAAGAAAAAATTCAAAGAGTCGACAAAGAAAGGAATTTACTTTGGCTGGAAGCTACTTATATTCCAGTGCGGAATGAAGAAGGTAAAGTGAATGGAATTCTTAAAATCGCAACTAATATTACGGAACGTGAAAATCATACGAAGAAAATCATTTCTCAATTGAAAGATATGCCTACAGAGCTAGTAAATATAGTTGTTGCAAATTCCAATGAAAAACTACAAGCCATTGAATCATTAAAAAAACAAACGGATCTCATCAGTGAAGTATCTAAAACTATACGCAGTATTTCTTCTCAAACAAATATGCTGGCCTTAAATGCAGCCATTGAAGCTGCTCGGGTAGGGGAACATGGAAGAGGCTTTAAAGTTGTAGCTGATGAAGTACGGAGATTGGCTGGCAATGTTGATCATGCCATTAAAAATGTGGATTCGAATGTAGAAAGTATCATAAAGGAAGTAGAAAGAGTTAGTGAAATAACAGATGTTTTGCAAGAAACAATCATAGAAACTCAATCTACATTCAATAAAAACATTGAAGACTTTGAGAAGGTTGCTAAATAAAAAGATAGATTATCAATCATCAAAATAAGGAGAACAAGTACTATTATATAGGCGGAGGCTGGCTATTTATTGTTTACTCAACATTTACTGTTTATCAAAGGTTAAATACTTTTCTTCATGTTGCACTCACAGCATTCTCTGAGGAAAATATTATTTTTCATCGGGCTTTTAAATGGGGTATTCTCACAATTGTTGCAGTGACCAGATAGGATATCAGGATGCTCTTTATAATCGTAAATGATTGTTAAGTCATATTTTTTCACTTCCAAGTTGATCGCTTTTCTCTTATAGTGGTTATTTTATCATGTGGGAGAGTCGTAACATACAATTGTGAGGGAATAAAAATAAATAAGTGAACAACACAAGAGTATTGACCCCGACTTCGCCGGATACTGAGATAGCTACGCGTGCGATCTCACCTGGTTTTTATGATATGTGTTTAGTATTAATTGAATGTAACGTCGGTTTAAAGAAAGGTAAAAACGGATTGTGTGGAGAGGTTTCTTTCCGGACAATCCGTTTTTTGCATCTTCATGCTGTAAATTGTCAGAACCCTGAAACTATCCTATATAGATCTAATTTATTAAGCCGACACAAGAATGTTGTCTTTACATTGATGTAAACAGGTGAGACGAACAGTCGTTATGCCGGAAAATCAAGGTGGGTTCATATAGTATTAAAGCTGAGGTTAGCTATATAAATATTAATAGTAATTAATTTGTGATATTTTGGAGGATAATGCTTGGTGGATGAATTTACCATAAAAATTTTTGTGGTAATGCTATAAAAATAGTAAAAAAGTGATATAATTTTGTAAGTACATAGGGAAAAATGTAGAATTATGTCTAATTCTAACCACGAAATAGCAAAATCATTGAAAAGTGATGACGCAAAGCTACAGGCCTAAGGCATTTGCTATGGCAGCTGGGTTACCGAAAGGAGAGATTATTTTCAAGCAAATGAAACAAATATCTTTAAAAATGAAGCTAATTTTAGTTCTCATTACATGTATGGCCATACTGGACATATATGATGAAAAAATCTTAGGTTTGTTCCGTATAAAAGAAGATGGGTTTGGGGAATTCATCTTAGACACTGGAAGTTCCTGTGTACAGATTGTATTGATTCTATGGGTTTTCATATTAGGAAAACAAGCAATCCAAAGACATCAAGAAAAGGAAGAACATTATCGAAATTTAATTGAACGTTTTCCAGAGGCCATATTTGTTCACAGAAGGGGAGAGATCATTTTTACGAACAAAGCTGGTGTTAGGTTACTGGGAGCAAACAGTATGAACGATTTACTTAATCACAACTGGAAAAACTACATACATTACACTCCTGAAGAATTGAACCTCATAAAGAAAAAGCTTAATGAAGATAGAATAATAAATTTTCAAATTAAAGCTAAGAGATTAGATGGTCAATTAATTGATCTTGAAATTACCTCTACTAGTATTGAATTTGAAGGGGTATCTGCTAGAGAATTCATCGCAAGAGATATCACTAAAAGAAAAAAACAAGAGAATATGATACAAAAGCTTGTTTATCAAGACACATTAACGAAATTACCGAATCGAAGAGCATTTATGGATAAACTTGAACAATCACTAATTCTTTCACAGAAAAATAAAACTAATTTAGCTGTGATGTTTATTGATTTGGATGGATTTAAGAAGGTAAATGATAACTTAGGTCATGATACGGGAGATGAACTTTTAAAAAGGGTAAGTGCTCTTTTAAAGGATTGTGTCAGGAATAATGACTTTGTTGCCCGATTAGCTGGAGATGAGTTTACTATTTTACTGCCTGAAGCCAATAAGCAAGATTCGAGTTTAATAGCAGATAAAATAATTAAGAAATTAAACGTACCAATCTATATTTTAGGGGAAAAAGTCCAGGTAACATCTAGTATTGGAATTTCTTTATATCCGCAAAATGGAAATGATGCCACAGTATTAATAAAAAAAGCTGATGAATCCATGTATCAGGCTAAAAATAATGGTAAAAATAGTTATGAATTTGCGGAAGTATCTACCGATGTATCAGAGAGGGAGATGTAAGGTGAATTCAAATAATGGAATAGGAGATCTGAATGTATTATCTCATGTGAAGGGAACGGAAAGTAAGTTCATAGACACAGAGCTGGAGTTTCAAAGTTTGATCGAGGAAGTATTTATTGGTGTCTATATTATTCAAGATGGAAAAGTTTCATATGGTAATCCCCAGTTCCAAAACATTTTGGGTGTTGAGGATTTAGCTACTATATCTGATTATTGGGATTACATTCATCCAGATGACCGTGCAACAGTAGAATCCGTATTGTTAAGGTTAATCGAGAATGAAAAAGGAATGGATCACACATTTAGGGTCATGAATGAAGATGGATCTATTATTGATGTGGAGGCTCATTCCAAAAAGATTTATATTCATGGAAAACCAACGATAATAGGGACATTACATGACGTTACTGAACGTAACAAAATGAAGAAATTGAACGAATACTTAGTTAATTGCGACCCTTTAACCGATCTCCCTAACAGAAAATTTTTTCAAGAGAAATTAGAAAAAGAGTTAATTATAAGTAAAACATTACAACAAAAATTTGCTGTGATGTTTCTTGATTTAGACCGCTTTAAATATATAAATGATACACTAACTCATTTGGCAGGAGATAAATTATTAAAGGAAATTTCAGAAAGATTAAAAATATGTATTGGGGAAAAAAATGTGCTTGCTCGGTTAAGCGGAGATGAGTTTGCTATCTTAATCCCTAATATGAAAAATACAGATCAGATAATACAAATTTCTAAAACAATTATACAATCGTTAGAACAGCCATTCTTTATAGAAGGTTATAATCTTTTCGTTACAACAAGTATTGGAATTAGTATATATCCTACTGATGGAGAGGATGCGCATTTATTAATGAAAAATGCTGATGCTGCCCTTCACAAGTCCAAAGAAAGCGGAAAGAGTGTTTATCACATATACACCGCATCAATGAATATCCAGACATATAAAACCTTTCATTTGGAACTGGGAATTCGAAATGCAATAGAACTCAATCAATTGGAATTTTACTATCAGCCAAAAGTTTCTGCAAGTACGAACCAAATTGTAGGTGTTGAAGCTCTAATTCGCTGGAATCATCCTGAATGGGGGATCGTATCTCCTGACGATTTTATCCCGATAGCAGAAGAAACGGGTCTAATTAGTGAACTAGATAAATGGGTCAAACATCAGGCTTGTTCTCAAAATAAAGCATGGCAAGACGCAGGTCTACCTGCTATCCCTATATCTATCAATATTTCAGCCATCCGATTCTTAGAAAAAGATCTTATAGCCAATATTATTAGTATCTTAAAAGAAACAAAACTTGATCCGGAATACTTAGAAATCGAAATAACAGAAACATCTCTATTAGAAAATAAAAAAGAGGTATTTTCCACTTTGGATGAATTAAGAAACTTAGGCATCAGAATTGCTTTAGATGATTTTGGAACAGGTTATTCTTCACTCTCTTCCTTAAAACGTTTTAAAGATAGAATTAATACATTAAAAATTGATCGATCTTTTATTATGGATTTAGATGATAAAAACTTAGATAATTCCAACTTTATCACGAAAACAATTATTGAATTAGCGCAACATCTTAAAATGGAAGTAGTTGCTGAAGGAGTAGAGACTGAGGAACAGCTGCAAATTCTGAGAGAATACAAATGTGAGACGATTCAAGGATATCTATTTTCAAAACCAGTCCCAGCAGATGAATTTGCGGTTTTATTGAAAAAAGGTAAAGTAGAAGTTTCGGGTGTCAATAACAGTAGTACTATTGATAAGTTTGAGAATAAACGACAATATTTTAGAATTACGCTTGAATTTCCTTTACTTGCATCAATGACTCTTATTCGTATTTATGGTAGAAAAGTAGAACTAGGTAAAACTTCTGTTTTAATTGAAGATATAGGTTTAGGAGGTTTGCGTTTTTTATCAGATATAAGGTTAACCGTGCATCGGGATATTCTTTTGGAATTTGAAACAGAAATTCTTGGCGAAATGATTACCGTGTATGGTTCAGTAGTTTGGATCACTGAAGTAAAACCTGGATTTTTCCAATATGGACTAGAGTTTTTAATGGGGGAAAGTGAACGCTCTGATCTTGCCAAAGTGCTGAATAAGTTTGGGTTTCTTATTAGAAAAGATCCACTAGTTCCAGGCTGTAATTTTATAAAAGTGGATCGCTTTAATTTTCTTAAAAATAAAAATGAAATACTAATAACAGATTAGTCATATTGTTCTCGGTGCCTGTCACTCCTCGAAATGGGAGATGCGAAACAGCAAGGTGAAGCCCTTCAGAAGTTGATGAGTACTGCGGATGCAACAGCTATCCAACGTGCTGTCCAGCCGCATTTGGGTGGGAACATTGATTTAAAAGGATAAGAAGATCATTAGAGTAGCCACGGGAGGTTGCTCTTTTTCTTTGGGGATAAATTGTACTCGGACAGCCTGCCTATTCGTACCTAAGATACATAGAGAAAATCCCCGGTGTATGTATCACTCCTCTGAAAACCTAAAAATGCTCCAATAAGTATTCCTTTTCTGTTATGCTGAACGGTTGGCTGCTTACGGAAGAGGGGAGGTGGCTTAGATAACGGTTTACGAATCGTTGAGCATTGTCACACAGTTCAGTCTAGCAGCGATCGGTGTTCTGCTTCTTGCCGTGACACTGGTCATCCAGAACAAAAAGAAATAACCGTCTCCATGGTCAATGGATTGACGGTTATTTTCTGTAATCACTTCATTCAGTTGGCCGGCCGCTCTTCTTTCGGTGTACAGCCGTGGAAGTTTCATAGGAAGCAAAAACTTCTCATGCCCAAGGACTCCGTACCTTACACTTGCTGTTACCATGATCGTTTCCCAGTGAACGACATAACCATTAAGAATTCAAATCATATATTTGCCCTTTAATCAAATAGGCAGCACTTTCGGCGATATTCGTGATATGATCGGCTGTTCGTTCAAGGTAGCGATTTATAAATAATAGCTGTACCAGCTGAGTTGTGTCCTCTGGGTTTTGTTTCAAAGCTTCGGTGATCCGGTTATATGTCTCAGAGTAATAGTTGTCGACTTGATCATCGAGATCAGCCACTTCTTTCACAAGGGAGATGTCCTCATTTATAAATGAAGTCACCGCCATCTTGAGCATATTCATGGATATTTCTTTCATTTGTTCAAGGTTGGTCATGCTTATCAATGAATGTGATTTTCCGATTTTGATTGTTGCTTTAGCAATATTTGCTGCGAAATCGGCGATCCGCTCGATATCCGATGTGATTTTTAAAGAAGCGATGATTCTTCTTAAATCTATGGCGAACGGCTGCTCTTTTGCTATGAGCCACACGGCAAATTGATTTATTTCAACATCGAGGTTATCGATGACTGTGTCGTCCTCAATGACTTTTAGAGCCAGTTCAATATTTTGATCTTGAAATGCGGTAAACGCTTTTTCGAACGCAGAAACGACCAATTCGTTCATTTCTAGCATTTTGTTTTGCAATTCATCCAAACTATTATCAAAATTCTTACGTGCATTCATGAACAACACTCCTTTATTAACCGAAACGGCCGGTTACGTAATCTTCTGTTCTCTGATCTCTTGGGTTTGAAAAAATGTTATTGGTCATATCGTATTCAACAATTTCACCATTTAAGAAGAAAGCCGTTTTGTCAGATACACGTGCGGCCTGCTGCATATTGTGAGTAACGATAACAATCGTATAGTCCTTTTTCAATTGTGCAATTAATTCTTCTACTTTTAATGTAGAGATTGGATCTAATGCCGAAGTTGGTTCATCCATTAAGATGACTTCCGGTTTCATGGCGATGGCACGCGCAATACACACACGTTGCTGCTGACCGCCTGATAATCCAAGTGCCGATGATTTTAGACGGTCTTTCACTTCATCCCAGATGGCCGCGTTACGCAAGCTCTCCTCAACAATCCGGTTTAGTGCCTTTTTGCTTTTAATTCCCTGAGCCCGGGGTCCGTATGCTACATTGTCATAAATGCTCATCGGAAATAGGTTTGGCTTTTGGAAGACCATTCCGACCTTTGTCCGGAGATTAATCACATCATTGGATCGGTAGATGTTTTTGTTATCAATCGTAATATCACCAATAATTTTTACTCCATCGATCAGGTCATTCATTCGGTTTAAGGTTCGCAGGAAAGTCGACTTGCCGCAGCCAGAAGGACCGATTAAGGCTGTCACATTCTTTTCTTGAATATCAATCCAGATATTATACAGTGCCTGTTTATCACTATAAAATAAGTTTAAATCTTTTACGCTAATCTTTGTTGCTTTCTCTGATTGCGGCTTCATAGGCGGTAACATTTGCTCCTTCGTTTCTTTGTTCCGCTCCATTACTGCTGTACTCATGTATGACACCCCCATTTAATAGTCAGCTTTATTTAATTTCTTTGATATGAATGTTGCCAGAAGGTTCAGAATCAAGATAATGACAATCAATACAATCCCAATGGCCGCTGCAAGTTCAATGTCTCCCGACTCCTGTGTCACCAAATAGGAATGAACCGTTAATGTCCTTGCCGATGAAAAAATACTTTCAGGCATGGCTGCTACCGTTCCAGCTGTTAAAAATATCGCAGCTGATTCACCAACAATCCTTCCCATTGAGAGAATGATTCCCGATAAGATCCCCGGCATGGCACTTGGCAAAATCACTTTATATAAAGTCTGCAGCTTCGTTGTTCCTAAAGCCAAAGAACCTTCCCGGTATGAATGCGGGACCGTCTTTAAGGCTTCTTCTGTCGTTCGGATGATGACTGGAAGTACAATAATCGTCAAAGTCAACGAGGCGGCTATGATGGACATCCCTAATTTCAAAGTAGTGACAAAGAATACCGCCCCAAATAATCCATAAATGATTGACGGGATGCCTGTTAAGCTTTCTGTCGCAAAACGAATGACTTTTACCAACCGGCCTTGCTTTGCATACTCTTGCAGATACACGGCCGCCAAAATCCCAATCGGTGTAGCAATGACTAATGAAAGGATGATTGTATACAGTGTTGTAATGATCATCGGCCAAATACCGCCGCCGCCCGCTGGTGAATAATCACCAAAGATAAACTCAACATTAATTAACCGAAATCCTTTGTAAAAAATATATCCTACAATGGTGACAAGGACGGCAACAGTCAAGAAAGCTGAAAACCAAAGAAGTCCACGCAGTAAGCTATCCTTAAAGCTTCTCATCTTAGTGACCACCCTTTGCGCTGATTTTTGCTAATACGAGGTTTAATAACAAAATAAAGGAGAATAAAATAATGCCCGTAGCAAACAGCATTTCTTGATGTGTTCCGAATGCATATCCCATTTCTAACGCAATGTTTGTCGTCAACGGGCGGACACTGTCTGTTAAGCTTTCAGGTATGATGAGACTGTTTCCTGCGACCAATATAACAGCCATTGTTTCTCCAATTGCTCTTCCCAAGCCTAATACAATGGCCGCCATAATTCCTGATTTGGCTGCTGGTACGACGACCTTGAAAATAGTGCCAATCTCGGAAGCTCCGAGTGCCAAAGAACCTTCACGATACGTTTTTGGAACAGCTCGAATGGCTGTTTCAGCTACTGTCACAATCGTTGGCAGCATCATGATAGCTAACACAAGGATGACAGCCAATAAGCTTTGCCCTTTCACTAAGCCGAAGTTGTTCTGCAAGAAAGGGACGATAATAGCCAGTCCGAATACACCGTATAAAACAGATGGGATCCCTGCCAGCAGCTGCACGGCTGGTGAAATGATTTTTGCTACACTTTTCGGTGCAATTTCCGACAGGAAAATGGCTGTAAATAGACCGACAGGCACCCCAACGATTAAAGCACCAATGGTCGCGTATATGGATGCAACAATCATAGGGAATATACCGAACTTATCCTCACTTGGTACCCAATCTACTCCAAAAACAAAATCTATAAAGCTATAACCTTCTGCTATGAATGGATGCGAACCTTTATAAAAAACAAATCCAATAATTAAAAATAAACTGAGCACGGATAGAAGGGCGCAAAATAAGAAAATTCTTGATGAAATCTTCTCCAGCAAATATTTTCTTTTATTGGATTTATCGTTACTCATGTTTTGCTTTTTAATAGGCAGGCTTGCCATACTTCATTCCTCCAAGATTTCTTTTGGGTTCCTAACACGTAATGATACATATGAGTTAATTGACTGATATAGCCCCTGTTTCGGAAACAATAGCCTGTCCCTCCGAGCTTAAAATGTAGTCAATGAATTGTTGTCCGGCATCTGTCAGATGATCTTCCTTGTAGACGAATAAGAAGGGGCGTGACAGGCTGTACTTTTTCCGAAGAACGTTTTCAGCTGTCGCCTTCACTCCATTGATATGGACAGTGGAAATGGAGTGATCAATATAATCAAAAGAAATAAAGCCTATGGCATGCTCATTTGTCGCTACCGTTGTTTTAATATTGCCGTTGCCGCTTGCAATGATTGAGTTTTTCACTAATTCGCCTGAAGTGTAACCCGCAATTTCTTGAAAGGCATCGCGTGAACCCGAGCCGTCTTCACGGGAAACAACCACTATTTCCTTGTCCTCTCCACCGAGTTCCTTCCAGTTCGTAATCTCGCCAGTAAAAACTTGCTTTACTTGCTCCATCGTAAGATTATCCACTTCATTGTTTGGATGGACCACCACTACAATTCCATCATAAGCAATGACTACTTCTTTCAACCCGCTGTCCTTTTCTTCTTGCTTTAAATCACGCGAAGACATCCCAATCTCTGATACGCCACTTATTGCGTTTGTGATACCGGCAGAAGATCCTATTTGATTAATCTCTATATTGACATCATTATTTTCTTCATAGCTGAACGCTAATTGTTCAGCCAAAGGCCCTACGGATGTGGAACCAGAAATAGAGATGGTATGTTTTCCTTCATTTAACGAGTCTGTTCCATTATCATGATTTACTCCACATGCTGATAAAACGGCAGCTAAGCATAACAGCCATAATCCATTCGCTGTGTTTTTTATAAGCCTCATATCTCTACCTCCATACGGTCTGTTGGCAATTTAAATTGTTGAATGTTGTCACAATGTTAAGAATAAAGCCTGTTTGTTATTGGGCTATTGATTTTTTGTAAAGGTTTTGTAAATGTTTAAGTCCTCGGTGCCAGGCACTCCTCGAAAAAACTTGTTTCACAGGAATGTTTCACGAGATGTTCGGAGTAGCATAAATAATATTGGCTTAATTGAATGAGAAGGTGTTGTCATTATCTGATCCAGCAGGTCATTTTTCATATCAATCATAAAAAAGCTGTTTGACAGGAGGGGACGAGATGAACAAAGATCACCTGGGCCGTAAAAGGTTCCTGAAAGAACAGCTCTAATGAGTATATTTTCAAACTGACGGAATTAGGAATAGATCATATAAAGAGATGACGGAAAGATTGAAATGGCTGCCAGGTGTCTCTCCTATAACCGAAAGACATAACGGAAAATCAAGCGAATCACTAAAAATCCGATTCTCCTCAAAAGGAAAAGCGGATTTTTTGATCTGTCATTTTATATAGGTTCCTATCTTTGCAAATCTGGATAGAGTTTGATCATGGCGTCTGAGATGGTGTCGGCCATTTCTCTTGCTTGTTTTTCGATTTCGTCATAGATGGCGATGTCCTTTTGGTAGTCCCCTTTGATCATAGAGACGGCTTCCTGCTTGGTTAAGTCTAAGTGTCGGTAGAACATTTTCTTCACTTCTTCTTTTGGTAGATATGGATTAATGCTGTTTAGGAAAACGGCAATCTTATCTGCGTTGGCATACCATTTTCGTTCGGCTGCATTTGCGGCTGCGGCGTCGCCTGCTAAAGCCGCTTTTACAAGATCCGCTGCAACTAAAAGGTGTTCTTTAATTAACGTCGCGTATGTGTTTGCGGCAGTCTCTCCGTATAATGGACGAAACATTTCACCCATATCGGCAGCATTTTTCAAAAGACGGGCGAGCACAAAGTCTACATCCGGCAGTTTAAATATGAGGCTGATGATGGCCATTCTCGTCCAAGCCACATGCTCTTCCCAAAGACTGCGCTCATTTCTCATCAGTTCCACTTCTCTTTGGGTGATACAATCCGTTTGTCGATGGTGATGTTCCATCGGTCTGAACGACGGAACGAACATTTGCTGTCCCTTATAGGGATGATATGGATTCACTGTCGAACTTATACCATAAGGATTCCCAGGTGTTGTGTGAGAACGCAAATACGTATCCTCGGGCCAGATATTATAAATGACCTCCTCATTTGAAAAATTGTACACGTCCTTCTCTCCTCATCAATCTATTAAAAATCCGGTCTCACCAATAATAATGTATTCAATTCTTGTATGGTGGGTGAATGTCTATATGACAGATAAAGTGAAGTCCTATAGCAACTGTCTTTGTATGTACATAAAAGAACGAATCCATTTGGTTATTTTTAAAATAATATCTATTGCTTGGAAAAATATCTAAATAATAGAATAGCTATATACTATCGTGACATTAGAACTAGATAGCAATAAAAAAAGAAAAGGGGTGGGATAATGAAAAGATTTAGTGTAATTGCTGCTTTTCTGTGTGTTTTTTTATCCAATGCATTCACGACAGAGGCAGCTGCTTATTCAGACGTACCAGCTTCTCACTGGAGTGCAAAGGAAGTGTACTATTTAAGTGAACTAGGTGTGTTGAAGGGTGGTTCCAACGGCAAGTTTAACAAAGATGCACCGGTGACTCGAGCTCAAGCGGCGGCTATTCTCGTCCGTGCAAAAAAGCTTCCTTTGACTGATGTTCCAAATCCCGGATTTAAAGATGTGCCAGTTTCTCATCCGTTTTATAGGGAAATTGCAGTCGCCGTAAATGCTGGATGGTTCTCAAAAGCAGCAAACTTTAATCCAAATGGACAGTTGAAACGTGTTGAAATGGCAAAAATTACGACAGAGGCTTTTTCTTTATCTGGATCGGTGCCAGTGGAATGGGAAGATATGACGCGTGCTTATTGGGGAACTCCGTATGTTACTCCGCTCGTTGCTAATGGTATCACCTCCGGGTATACGGCTGCAAAATACAATCCATCAGGTGTTGTTACACGTGCACAGTTCGCTGTTTTCACTGCCCGGGCACTTAATGAGAAGTTTAGAATGAACGTTGTTTCTTATCCGAAAAAAGCGGCTCAGGGAATATTTTATCCACAATTTAAGGATACCATCGGTGACCATGATTTTACTTTAATGAATGATTACTACGTGAGCGTAGGTAAGGAGTTAGTAGATATACGAAAGGAAATAATGGACTCTGCTCAAGAAGATGAGTGGTCAGGAGAATACTATAAATATAATGTATCTTATAAAGTTCCCCGTGCCGATGTTAATTATATAAGCGTTGTTTTTGAGGGTTACACATACGCAGGTGGTGCTCATGGATACGAATATCTCTTCTCTTATAATTATGATGTGAAGAATGATTATTTTATGTCACTGAACGACCTTGCGCGGAAATCGAATTATGAGTGGGTTGTTATTGATCGGATTAATGAACAGGGCTATGGTTTGACTAAACGGGGTCTTATTTCCTGGGAGGGGCTGGAAAGTTTAGATGAACATCAAAATCAATTTTATATGACAAACACAGGATTTGTGATGTACTTTAATCCTTACGAGTATGACCCATATGCAGACAGTATAAGAGAGTTTACTTTGCCATACTCATTGATACGCTGATCAATTGTATCTCAGGGAATGATTAGTTTTAAAAGAATAAGAAGAACGATAAGCAAGTGTGTCACAAAAGTCGGTTTCATTGATTTTTGGGACACACTCACTTTTATTACACTCTATTCTGATTATCTAATAATAGATACAGCTAAGAAGTTTGATCCGTATCGACGATCAAAAAATACGCGGTGCCCGTCGTTAGGGAAATCATAGGCATAAGTAAACATTCCGCATTATAAGTCTCTTGATCTGATTTGAGTGTATCAAATGTTAGAAATTAGTGTTAGTAATGATTCGGAATTATCAAATAAAAACCGAGAGTGCCGGGTCATCCCTCATACTAAACAGCTGTTCGCTTGAATATCTTCGAATAAACAGCCTTTTTTAAAAGGGGGTTTTCGATGTTAAGGAGACGGCGTGGAAAGGCGAAGGTCATCTTTGTTCTCCTAATTGTTTTCATTGCAATGGTGTGGCTTTTTATTCAAGCTTTCTTCTTATCGCCGGGTGATCAGGCGTTGAAAGTGGTAGATGAGTTTTATAAATATGAGCAGGAAGGGAAATTTGCTGACTCGTGGGAGATGTTCCATCCTTATATGAAAGAGAGATTGGAGAAGGGCTATTATATACAGGACCGGGCGCATGTGTTTATGAATCATTTCGGCGTGGAAACTTTTTCTTATACATTTGGTGAGCCGGAAGAACTGAAGAAGTGGAAGCCAGCGGACGATGGACCGGAGTTGAGTATGGTGTATAAAGTGCCCGTCGTTCAAGTGTATAAAGGAAAGTACGGGAATTTTTCTTTGCAGCAAGAAGTGTTTGTCGTGCAGGAGAAAGAAGAGTGGTTCGTTTTGTGGGACTATCAGCAGCAGTAACAGGGAATAGCCGGTGGGCTTTCGGTCTGCAGTAAAGGAGTGTATCGTGAAAAAGATTGTAAGCGTGGTTGTTCTGCTAATTGTCGCAGGCACTATTTTTCATTTTTCTTCACAGACCTATGAAGAGCAGACACTTGTGCCGCTCCTGCAGCATTTATTGCCGGGAGAGCCGTGTGCCCGCTGGCTTTCTTATGTGAAAGTCTATTATTGGGGGCAGGAAATTTCAGTAGAAGCGAGAGGCTACTATTATTTTATCGAATTTTTCATTCGCAAGTTTGCACATTTGTTTTTGTTTGGCTGTTTGGCGGTGGCGTTGTTTTATGTTTATTTGCTGTGGCGGCCGGATCAGGTGTTGGAGGGAGGAGCGGCCGCTCTCGCTGGGACGGGCGTATACGCGGCGTTTGATGAACTGCATCAGATGCAGACAGGCGGGCGTACACCACTCCTTCAAGACGTCTTGCTCGATCTAACAGGGGCGGCCATTGCGCTGCTGCTTTTTGTTCCGTTCTATGTCTGGAAGCGGTACAAGAGTGGACGGAGGTGATTGTTAGATGACCGGTTCTTCTTTTGGAAAGGAGAGCCGGCCTAAATAATAACAGCAAATAAAATAAGTAGAGCAGTACCTGAAAGGACAGGTGAATTTGATTCCATTATGTAATCTCCCCAAATACTCGTTTCTATTCCGCAAGCTCTTTTTTGAATGAATAGCAAAAACGGTCATACCCCATTTTTTCTTCGTAAAAACGGTGCGCATCGTCCCGGATCAGTGCGGATTCTAATGCTACTGTGACACAATTATTTTCCCGTCCCCATTCGTGTACAAAAGTCAGCAGTTTCCCGCCGTATCCTCTAGAACGAATATCTGCCCGCGTGACTAGCTCATGCACAAAAACATGGCGGAAATAATACATGTTTGTTCGAATCTGGATACCGGTAAAGGCGACAATGGCTCCTTCGTCATACATCGCATAAATTCGGTAGCCGTCGGGCTGCATCGTACGCCAAATCTGGCGAAAGTGTGTTTCATCCAGATACGGACGTAAGTCTTTCATCAATGGAAAAATCTGCGCCACTTCTTCTTCTGTACAAAGCTCTTCGATTGTAATCAATTTCATCTCTGCCCCTTTTCTATCAATTTCCGTTTTATTTTAACAGAAAAGGAAGGATCGATCAGTTCTCTAATTAACTAAAATGTAAGCGGATTATACTGTAAATGAGGCAAAAGAAGAGGGATCAATCCAATGGAGAGTGAATCTAAATAACTAGTTTGCAATACCTATAAATGATAGAATGATATATATTTTGTAAAGAAAGGAATGAAAAGGTTGAAAAGGTTATTGGCAGTTGTGCTTTTTCTTTTAGTGTCTGTGGCTGGAGCGGGCATTGTGTCTGGCGCTGGTTTTAAAGATGTGCCAGCGAACCACCCGGCTGCAAAAGAAATTGAATGGGCGCAGAAAAATGGATTTTTAAACGGATATACAGATGGGCGCTTTTACCCGAACAATAAACTGACGGAAGCTCAGTTTGTAGCGATGATGGCTAACTACTATCAAAACATTCCAGCGAAAAATTTACAGCCAGTGAAGGGGGCGCATTGGAGTGAGCCTTACTACCGCGAGTTTAAAAAATACAACATCCCCCTGATCAATTATGCTTACACAAGTATGCGCACATACCCGATTACCCGCGGGGAAATGGCCCGGTTCGTAGCGGCGGGGCAGAATGCAGCGAGTGATGGGTTTAATGCCGTACAATATATGTATAAGCACAATATTTCCCAAGGGAAAAGCACCAGCGTGAAAAACTTTCATACATATGGATACAACGATGAATTGGCCCGCTGGCATGCGGCTGTGTTTTTGTACAACCTTCATGGAGCAGGCATTCGAAGTGTGCAGTCGTTTAATGTGAGTAAAGCGGCTTCTCCTTCTTTTAACGTGAAGGATGAAAATGGTAAGAAGTTTGAAGTGAAGATGACAAAGACGAACGGTATTTATGGTTATGCGAGTATAAATAGCGATGTGTTTCCTATCTGGGCGGGGGCATCTGAGGGAGATTTAATGTTCCAGGCAGATTATCGCCTGACTCTTCAGCAGCCGGGAAGCCAAACGATTCTGTCGAGCCTGATGGAATACGACTATGAATACAACTACACAGGAAATCGGATTAGAGTGGAGCAGTCGACGATATCGGGTCAGGCCGATCTGTTATTTGTAGAAGCGACGATGTCGTCCAATTTCCAAGGAGCTAATATATATACTGTAAAAGGCGGCCGGCTTGTCCAGCTTGAAACGGGAGAAGATTTTGGGTTGTATTACACCATACCGCCGCGTTTGACTGCGAAGCATCAGTTACAGGCTCTCGGTTATTCTAATCATGACGGCTCTTGGTTTTTAGACACTTATAAGATTAATCTAGCAGCAGAGAAAATCGATTATGTTGACACTCGAAAGCTGACAGATAAACAAAGGAATGAATTTTTGAAAAAGTGGTACTAAAGGTTAAAAAATGATGACGCAGGATAGATGCCTGTGTCTCAGGTTGTTGACAAACGCTCGCTTTCTTCGTTGCTCCCCTGTCTGCGGTGCTCATGACCCCTCTGGTCACTCCGCTCCTCGTCAGGATTCGCGTCTCGAAAGACAAGTGTTTTCAATCAGCCTGAAAGTAGACATTGTCTACAACCCTTGACGCAGGCAGATGCCTGTGTCTTTTTTTCTGCCAGTTAAACACTTCTCAAGTGCTTCCCTTTTGGATGTTTGCGAGTCGGTGCAGACAATGGCGCTCGAGGGCGTGTGGATTTATACCATTGAAAGCATAATATGCAGATAAGAACAAGGTCGATGGCATCGCCGCCATAGTACATGAGCATGCCTCCCTCTTCCGCTTGTTCTGCCGGTACTCCATTCGGCGGATGGGCATAGATGTATTTAGATAGGATCGCATGACCGGCTAGGGCAATGATGAATACGACCGTCCGATAGACGAAACCCAATCGATGGGGAGCGGGATCAATATAAATCATTGCTGCGGTGAAGACATAGCCTGCTAGAAAGACATGGATATGTACAGCAAGATGTAAAAGGGCATTCGCCTGCATGGCCGCGTATAAATCGGTCGTATACAACACCCACAGCCCTCCGATATTAAGAATAGAAGCAACGATAGGGTGGCTGACTGTACGTACCGGCGGGCTTTTCAGCAAGAATGCAAGCTGCCGCGCTTTCGTTACGCTCAGTGTTCGTAACAGCAGTGTCATTGGTGCCGCGAGAACGAGGAGGAGCGGGGCAAGCATCCCGAGCAGCAAGTGACCGACCATATGTGCGGTGAAATCAGAATGAGCGCGGGCAGCGAGAGGGCCGACTACGGCTGTGGAAGCGCTGATCACACCAAAAATCCAGAAAGCGTAACGGGACGCTGGCCACTTTTTTAAATAGCTTCTAGTGCTGGATTTAACCCCAGCCCCAATGTATAGAAAGATGGCTAGAAGGAACGTTATGATTAAAAGAAGTTCTACGGGAGCTCCGATGTGATAGCTGTGTTTCAACCGTTATGCCCCCTTTGCTTTGCTTCTTTTCCTGTATGGATGACTAAGAGAAGGCCGGCTGCGATCATCAGGAGGGCAATAATGTTCCAGACTAAATCGTAGAAAATCACATTATCTACGTAGCGGATTTGATGGATGCGCATAATCTTGTGCTGAATGATCCCATCGTATAATTGAAACGAGCCTGCCCCGAGCAGCATTCCTCCCTGCCACCTCTTCAGCCGCAGGGCGCTGCGCCGCCGCAGGTCAGCGAATAGAAACAAGCCTCCAACTGTCGCAAACCAACTGAAAGCGTGGAAGAGGCCGTCCGAGACTAGTCCAATACTTTTCGTCGATTGGTCATAGAAATGATGCCAGTGCAAAAGCTGATGAAAAACAGTTTCATCTATAAAGGCAACCCATCCAAGCCCAAACAGGAAACCTGACCAGAGATTGCGGGCCTGATAGACGGAGAAATCAGTATCGTATGTATGATTTTTCAGCTGATCGGTTTGAGTGGTCATCGTATGCTCCTTTCTTCCATGTTTATTTTTAACTCAGTCTAGACTGGAAGGTGAAGGAGTATACCAGGGATTTTTGTATATACACATACATTTTGGTTAAAGGATTAAATGTTAGCCAACAATTTTTCTAGAAAACTTGTTGACTTTATATTTTACAACGTGTTATATTGTTATTCCGCCGTTAAAAACAGCGGTTTTGAAAAAAATGCTTCAAAAAAGATATTTCAAAAAAAGTTATTGACTTTTAATCTTGTGAAGTGTTATGATATTACTTGTCGCCGCTGAGAGCGGCAGATGAAATTGATCTTTGAAAACTGAACAAAATACATGCCGGTAAGTTAATTCTTATTTAAAACAATTGAGCAAGTCAAACATCTTTTTGGAGAGTTTGATCCTGGCTCAGGACGAACGCTGGCGGCGTGCCTAATACATGCAAGTCGAGCGGACTTGACTGGAGCTT
>NZ_JAUIYO010000022.1:0-28805 GCF_044891285.1 Bacillus lumedeiriae | reverse complement strand
TTATACAGTCTGGTGGCGATAGCGAAGAGGTCACACCCGTTCCCATACCGAACACGGAAGTTAAGCTCTTCAGCGCCGATGGTAGTTGGGGGCTTCCCCCTGTGAGAGTAGGACGCTGCCAGGCACAGCCCCAATAGGGGTTTTTATTTTTGTGTAAATACATAACTGGCCCCTTGGTCAAGCGGTTAAGACACCGCCCTTTCACGGCGGTAACACGGGTTCGAATCCCGTAGGGGTCACCAATCATGGAGGATTAGCTCAGCTGGGAGAGCATCTGCCTTACAAGCAGAGGGTCGGCGGTTCGAGCCCGTCATCCTCCATTTTTTTGTGCCGGTGTAGCTCAATTGGTAGAGCAACTGACTTGTAATCAGTAGGTTGGGGGTTCAAGTCCTCTCGCCGGCATGTTTGGTTTTGAGCCATTAGCTCAGTTGGTAGAGCATCTGACTTTTAATCAGAGGGTCGAAGGTTCGAGTCCTTCATGGCTCACCATTTTCATATGCAGCTGTGTCGGAACTGGCAGACGCACAGGACTTAAAATCCTGCGGTAGGTGACTACCGTATCGGTTCGATTCCGGTCTCGGTACAATTTGAATGTATGCGCCCGTAGCTCAATTGGATAGAGCGTTTGACTACGGATCAAAAGGTTAGGGGTTCGACTCCTCTCGGGCGCGCCATATTTCTTTCAGTAGACTAACCCCTACTGTTAATATATATCTTGTGTGGCTCAGTAGCTCAGTCGGTAGAGCAATGGACTGAAAATCCATGTGTCGGCGGTTCGATTCCGTCCTGAGCCACCATTTTTTTGTTCTTTATTTAATATAGAGGGGTAGCAAAGTGGTTAACGCTTCGGATTGTGGCTCCGATACTCGTGGATTTGATTACCATCGATCGCCCCATACATATGATTAATGGGCTATAGCCAAGCGGTAAGGCAACGGACTTTGACTCCGTCATGCGCTGGTTCGAATCCAGCTAGCCCAGCCATCCAACTTTAAAGGCAGTATAGCCAAGTGGTAAGGCAGAGGTCTGCAAAACCTTTATCACCGGTTCAAATCCGGTTACTGCCTCCAGTTCTAGACAGGCGGGTGTAGTTTAATGGTAAAACCTCAGCCTTCCAAGCTGATGTCGTGGGTTCGATTCCCATCACCCGCTCCATTTATATATATAAATGGGCCTGTAGCTCAGCTGGTTAGAGCGCACGCCTGATAAGCGTGAGGTCGATGGTTCAAGTCCATTCAGGCCCACTTTATTCCGCAGTAGCTCAGTGGTAGAGCAATCGGCTGTTAACCGATCGGTCGCAAGTTCGAATCTTGCCTGCGGAGTTATTTTATTTTTATGGGGAAGTACCTGAGTGCGAGGGTTTTTCCCGTTGTACATAACAATGACGGCTGCCGGTAAAGTTCCGACAGCCATTTTTTCAATTTCAATCCTACATGAAATCATAGATAGATATGAAGAAAGTGCCGTAATCCATGACGGTGCTTTTTTATTTTCAATCATATGAATTGATTGAGTCTCTTGGATATGATCATGTTAAAATAACAGGTGATTGTGGTTTACATGTAGAATGTATAGAACAAGTGGAACACAAAATGTGGAGTATATGTGGTTTGTTGAGTACAAGTGTTTTACAATTGTGCTTTACAAGGTTGCTATAAAAGAGAGGTGTAAATGATGGTGAAGTATTGGAAGATAAGCGATTTTGCCAAGGAGGTTGGCAAACATTCGAATACGGTTGATGGATGGTTCAAGCAACTAGAAGAAAAGCGGATCCATATGATTGGTCGTACTGAGCATGGTGAAAAGGTCTATGACCAGCTTGACTTGGATATCGCTCTATACATAAAAGATAAACGGGATCAAAAGTGGGCGTTGGATGGGATCTTTCATGAGCTGCCAAATCATTTCGAACTTAGACCTGCTATGAAGGAATCGGAGGCTACAAATGTTCCACAAGTGATAGATCTGGAGGCCATGAGAAAAGAGTTTGAGAAGATGGCCAGAGAAATAGCGGAGCAGCAAACTAGGGAAATTAAACAGCAATACGAAGAGCTGCTAAAGCGTCTTCCGCAACCGAAAACAATACAGGAAGAACGCCAGGAAAGAATCACTGAAATGATCACGCGCACAAGAGTAGAGTCCAATCTCAGGGATGAAGCACTCAATATGTGGTCTACAAAGCCAGAAGAAGAGCGCATGATACGTGTAGGATTCTTTAGAAAAGAAGAAGATCGTGACAAGCGTGATCAATTTGTTAGGGATTATATCAATAAGCATTTTGAAGAGAGAATAAAAGAAGAATTTAGTTTAATACCCTAAGTGTAATGATCGTTTTCCTTTCAACAGTATCATGAAGGGCAAACGATCATTGTAGTTTACATGTAGGATATAGACCACAAATGAAACGCGAATTGTGGTCTATATGTGGTTTGTCTACCACATATAAACTACAATTCAATCGATGATTGCTCAGTTAGCGTTAATAATTTATCAATAAGATTTAACGAGGGTTATTAATCAAATACGCTGAAGCGTTTCAATACATTATTTGTTTCCTCGTCTGTAATTCCAATATAACGCAGGGTTATCTCTGGATGCGAGTGGTTTAATATTTGCTGTAGCATGGCTACATCTTTTGTTGCCTTGTAGAACCAGTAGCCGAAAGTTTTTCTTAATGTATGGTTCCCCACGCTTTCCACTCCGGCAAAATCAGCAGCTTTGTTTAGCTGTCGGTAGGATTGAGTTGGAGAGATAGCCTTGTTTCCTTTTCTTGATGGAAAAAGCCAATCACTTTTTAGCTGACTGGCGTAGTTATGTATTTCCTCAAAGCAGTTGCCAATGTAGATCTCCCGGATCTTTTGTGTTTTGCCTTCTTTGACTTTTAGAATTTTTTCTCGTTTGGGCTGCAGTGCGAGAATTTGTTTGGTTTTTAACTTTAGGAGATCCCCGACGCGTAGTCCAGTTTCACATCCGAGAACGAAAAGGATGTAATCTCTTTCTCCGCAAAACTTTTTTAATGCCCATTTCATATCCTCCAATTGCTCTTTGCTGCGGATCGGTTGCACATCTTTGATCTGACTTCCCATTTCCATCACCCCTTTAAAATCAACGTTTTGAATGTACGATTTTTTTGGATGATTCCATTTTAACAGATAAAACGAGGGAAGGTAATAGAATAGAGGAAATGAATGTATGTTTTTAGATAAATTCGTACATTGATTATTAGATGTCATTCTATTATCCTTCAAATTCTATTTACACCTAGTGTAGTCTGTTTAACGTTAAAGTGATTCGGCGATGAACTAATGAATTTTTGTTGTATAACAAAAAATACTAGAATCCAAGCCTGTATCCTGATATGCAAAGTTAAGAGGAAGTACGCCAAAAACAGTGACAATACAGAGATTATCACTGTTTTTTCATTAATATTCAGAGCTTGTCTATTTGAATTCTATGGCTAAAACTTCGACATATCTATACCCGAGCTGCTCTATAGGAGAGTACAGCATCTTTTAAAGCTTCAATGTTAGGAGCCAAGTCAGGATAATCAGGTCCATATTTAAGGGTATTAATATTGTAACTTTCTTTCCAATCTTTTATGATATTTGCATCTACATCATCTAGTGAAACAACGTAATGAGATAAAGTAGATCCGGTTGTTTTATACACATTTTCTAAAAGTAAGTTGATATCTGGATCATTTAAACCACAACCGATAAACAGGATTGTATTAGTAATAAACAGAGCACTCAAGATATTATAGAACTCAGAATACTGTCTTTTAGCTTCGAAGTACTGACGTTTGGTAAATATCATATTACCGATGTCATTAATATTTCCATGAGCTTTTATAATTAACCTTTGATTAGACCTTAAGTTCTCAATAAGGTTATTATCATTATAGTTAATAATGGAATGACCATCACCATAACATGCTTTTTCATATATTTTGTCGAAGTTTGTAGTGATAACAATCTTAGCATCAATATCTGCGATGTCAGTATGTATGCTACTTGGCTGATAATTAGGAGCAGAAAACTCTTTTCTTAAAAAACTAATATATTCATTGTTATCGGAATGGTCGTAAATACATTGTAAGGCCAACAAATAATTTTTTTCTTTAATTAATTTTTTTATAAATTCCTTGTCATTACCTTCCGGAACTAGCGATAGTGATTCTTCTAGAAATATTCCCCAGGTTTTTGGCTTCCTGCCCTCGGCATTTTCTGCTGCTGCTGAAACACCAGAGCCTATAAATATGATACAGCGTCTCTCTGCTAATTCAGTAATTAAGTGTTCGGGCCAATTAATTAGACTCATACTCGACTCCTATGTTACTAAGTATCTTTTTACATACAAGTTCCATAACATTAGCATAATCTTTAATCATTTTATAATGATTTCCAACAACTCCGTCGGATTTTTTTAATTGATGTATAGGTGAGTTACTTGTTTGTGCCAATGGAACTAAGCTAAAGAAATTTGGAATATCTCCAAGATCGCATTCTTGCATTGTAAGGTTATCAGGTAGGAAGTCATTTAAATTCGTTTCCAAGGCATCAGGAATTTGCATTTTTATTTTTTCATAGGCAGCTATGCCTCTTCTTTTACCATTGATAACTTTTGTAATATATTGTTGGACTGAATAACCTGCAAATAAGAAGTTGTTACTTGTATTATTATTAATAAAGTAGTCTGAATGATTTAAATCGGGAAAGTTCTCTTCTAAAATAGATAAGGATGTTTTATAGATGCGTTCCCAAGACTTGATCCATTCTGAGATATTTTCAATACCCATTAAACTAAATACATCGCAACCCATTGGTGTTATAAAATAGTCTGAATTAAGCAAAATACTTCTATTCAGAGCGCCTAGAGATGGACCTACATCAAAAATTGCAATATCATAATCATCGGCAAAATGATTTTTTAATACATTGACCCAGTTAGTTACTCTAAATCCGCCTATATCTCCCGCACTACAATCTTTCCAGCTACTACTTAATTTGTCTTCCAGCAAGGAAAGTTTAGGATGTCCAGGAATAATATCTACACCAAAACGATTAGATTCACCTGAGATGGGAATAGCTCCCAGAGACAGTGAAGCCTCACCTAATGTCAAAGGACGTAGATAGCTCAGTAATGTTGTCTCTAAAGAATCAGGAGCATAAATTTTTTCCCACATTTCTATGTCTAAAATCATCTGTGTAGAATTTGATTGTGGATCCGCATCTATAACAAGCACTCTCAGCCCTTTTTCTATTTGCAAATATGAAGCAATATTTACCGCAAGAGTGGTTTTTCCTACGCCACCTTTATTATTGAAAAATGTAATTGTTTTCATGTTTTATCACCTATGAATTGAGTTGGTTAGTTCAACATTAATGTTTTAAACTTTTATTTATCATTCATTTCAAATTCTTTATACGAATTAATGGGTCTTCCGTTTTGTTTAGACATTACAGTATTTTTTATAAATCGACCGCATATCTCTTTAGATACAATTTAGCACATTTTTTAAGAAGTACTGAACTAATCACGTTTTTTCTGGTTTTTAAATGGTAATTAAATGGTATAGAAAAGAGAATAAAATTGGGACAATTACTTCCACATAAATGCTTTCAAAACTGGACTTTTCTTCATGTATATATGTATATATATGTTCCCTCTGTGTTGTAAACAGTAGAAAACAGCCCCATTAATCTTCAATAAAAGTAAAATCTAGTAAATCTTTTGGTGCTACATTAAGGGCGTTGGCAATTTTTTCTATATTTTCTAACGAAACATTCCTAATACCACGTTCAATGTCTGAAATATATGTACGATGTAGACCACACAAGTAGCCTAGCTCCTCTTGAGAAATATTGTTAGCCATACGAATTTTTCGGACTACTTGACCAAAAAGAAGCCGTATGTTAATCTCATTAGTCATTGTAAAACCCCTTAATATAATTGACGAATTGTTAATGTGAATGATAAAATTGTGTAGTTTATAAGTCTACAGACTATAAGTGACATAAGGAGTTAGATTAATGAGATTTTTTAGCGTCTATGATGTGATTTTTTATGTTGCAAAGGAGCGAGGGCATTCCGAAAAAGATGTTTATGCTTTCTTTCGTAAATTTAAAATTAAGAAAAAAGATATTGAGGAGTATAAAACATCTGGGGTCATTCCATCAGATTTAACGTTAATAGATGCAATTCTTTCGTATACTGAAATGAGTATGATTGAATTAGAATTGAAAATGGGAAGAATACCTAGAGGTTATGAAAAAGTCTTTATAGATAAAACAAAAGATATTGCGGATTTACTTTCAAAAAACAAAAATGAAACCTATCCAATTCTAAATATAAATGTTCCCCCATTTTTTGAAACAGAATTAGGAAAGCTTTATAGTGGTGATTGTGTAGAGCTATTAAAACAAATTCCTGATAATTCAGTGGACTGTGTTTTCGCGGATCCCCCATTTAATTTGGATAAAGAATATGACGAGGGTGTTAATGATCGTTTAAGCTATAGTGATTATATTAATTGGTGTATTAAATGGTTGGATGAATGCGTTAGGGTTCTAAAACCTGGTGGTTCACTATTGATATATAATTTACCCAAGTGGCATACTTACTTATCTAATTATCTTGATCAAAAATTAAACTTTTGGAGTTGGATTGTAGTAGATATGAAACTCAGTTTGCCGATTCCAAATAGACTATCTCCTGCTCATTATAGCTTGTTGCATTATGTGAAGGGATCGAAACCAAAAACCTTTAATAACCAAAGGATACCTCTACAAACTTGTAGACATTGTGGAGGAGAAATAAAAGATTACGGCGGATATAAAAGTAAAATGAATTCAAAAGGTGTTAATGTGTCTGACGTTTGGAGTGACATTTATCCTGTTAGACACAATGGTTCTAAAAATAGAAAGTTTAATGAACTACCTGTTAAATTATTAGATAGAATTATTTCAATGAGTACCAATGATAATGATATTGTATTAGACCCTTTTGGTGGTAGCGGTACAACTTTTGCGGTAAGTGAGCTGTTGAAGAGAAGATGGATTGGATTTGAGTTAGGTAATTGTGAAATAATAAAAAAAAGATTAACTAATAAAGAGAAAGATAAGAAATTACTTGAAAAAGTTTATAAGGAAAAAAATAAACTTTTTCCTGACAAAGTAAAAGAATTGAGACAATCAAATGGTTTTTGGTTATCTGAAGACTTTTAAAAAAATAAAATTAATAATAGTTGAATAGTTATTAAAATAATTAATATTACTTTAATTAAACGAATATTTCTCACTAATCAAAGAAAAATCCCCTTTTTCAACAATAAGGCGTTTAAAAATGGGGTTTTTCTACACTCTGGAGCAAACTCATTAATGAGTTTGCTCTTTTTTTCGGAGGCCAATACAACACAATAGCCTGGTTGAATTTTTGTTGATTGAATTTATGTCTTCATCCTTTGTGTCTCCGAATTCGTGCTGGCAAAAGTGTTGTTTCCTTCATTAACGGGAACAATGAAGAAAGAAAGTGAGGGATCCCTTTGGCTGATCGAATGACTAAGGAACAAAGACGAAAAAATATGCAGGCGATCCGTTCTCAATCGAAGCTGGAAAACCGTGTTTCGCGTGAGCTTTGGAAAAGGGGATTCAGGTTCAGAAAGAATGATAAAGCCTTGCTCGGAAAACCGGATATTTCTATAAAGAAATATAAAATAGTAATCTTTATTGATTCTTGTTTTTGGCATGGATGTGAGGTGCACGGCAACAGGCCAAAAAGTAATCAAGAGTATTGGGATAAGAAACTGGCCCGGAATAAGGCTCGAGACATTGAGGTAAGGGAGTATTACCTCAAAAACAATTGGCATTTTAAAAGGGTATGGGAGCATGAAATAAAAGAGGCTTTCGAGAGGGTGATAGATGAGCTGGCTGATTTTATTGAGCAGTCAAAAAAGGAGACGCTAAGCTGAGGCGTCTCCTAAGTGTGTTTATTAAATATTAAAGGCCACTTGTTTTTCCTTTTGATCTTCCTGTGTCGGCTGTTTTTCAGTATCAACTTTGCGTTTGCCAAGAAGGGTTTCTAGCTGTAACTTCTGTGCTGGTGGAACCCATTCGTATTCAATGCCAACTAATGATTTTAAGATTGCTTCAAATACGATCTTGGCGCCAGCTGGAGGAACGGCCATGCCGATTTGTCTGCGGATAGCTTCTTTACTGCCGCAAAAAACAAAATCGTCTGGGAATGTTTGCAATCTGGCACGTTCGCGGTTTGTTAGAGCGCGCAACTCTTCCCAATGATACATGTGAGTTCCGCCCCCGCCGCTGCCTGTAACCGTGTACGCAGGTCTATTAGGGTCCAGTCTCTTATAAATGGAGCTGAGGCGTGTTCCTTTAACATTCAAACGCAGTTCTTCAGGAATACCTACATACCAAGCATTTTCACCCGGTGGAATGTAGCTGAGCATTTCCTTTACTTTAGCCGTGTGTCTTGGCATTTCATGGTTGAAAGCATTCTCCGGAATTGGCGGATTAGTAATCGCCTCGCGGGAAGTTTTGTAATCAGCCGATGACGGTGTAGTCGGTGCAGGCACTTTAAACTCTACTCCGTCTTCTGAAAGGTCTTTGCGAATTCCTACAATTATAATTCGATGTCGTGCCTGGGGAATACCATATTCTTCAAACTTATATAGGTGAGGTGTCAGTTCGTAGCCACACTCTTGAAGTTCGGTAAGTATTTGAATAAAAGCTTGTCCTTCGTTGGCGCTTTGAAGACCGCCAACATTTTCAGCAACAAAGAATTTAGGCTGATATGCTTTTAACACTTTTACCCCGTATGAATACAGAGGGCCAAAAGTGCCGTTAAGCCCATGTTTTTCACCCACTTGGCTGTAATCATTGCACGGAAATCCAAATGCAAAGCAGTCAATATCACCAAGGACAGATCTGTCTCCGATAGGCAACTCTTGTACAGGCCCATGATGAACCGAATCACTTTCAGCATCTTCACATATGTTGAGTCGGTATGTATCACATGCCGAAGGATCGTAATCATTGGACCACTTATGCTCAATGCGCCATTCTTCTCCGGTTTTCGGATCGATTACTCGGGAGTTTTTAGCTCCTAAGGCCATTCCACCGGGACCGTTAAAAAGTTCTCCTTTTTTTAAAATCATATTGGTTTTCTCTCCTCGAAAGAAATAATTTATACGAAAATATGTTCTTGCATACTAATATGCTCTTTATTTTACACCTTAAACTAAAAAAAAGCAGCCCCTAAGGACTCCTTTTCTCGTTTACAACATTTCCGAAACGTGTTTGTATCCTTTATTGGTAAAGCAGTCAATGAACAGCTGCTTTCTTTTTTCTTTATCAAATCCGTTATCCAGACAGTAATCTAAGAAGCCAAGCAAGGTATTTGCTGAAAACATGGCGCCTTGAACGTGTAGCTCCGGATGAGAATCTTTAACCTTTTCGCTGATTTTTCCTAAGTTACGCTCACCGCCCCAATCGCTGGCTGTAACGTATCCGAAGTAAGAGACTGACTTTCCCGCATATCCATTGTAGTTTGGAATATATTCGGATGCCATATGTGATGCAAGATGGGCAGGTAAAGAGAATTTCTTTTTATAGTTTTTTGCATCAATGATACATACGGTACTATCGTCAACATGCAGTAATATCTCAATCTCAGTCTGTACATCTTTCGTTACAGGTTTAGGACGCAAATCAACTTCAAAGCCAATTGCTTTTAGAATTTCAGCTGTCTTATCTTCAAAGACTAAATCATCTTCTTCAAGTAAATAAGATTCAACAAAGTCCTCATTTAATGAAGTAAACTGATAATCCTTTAATAATGATGCATATTTTTTAGCTTCACTGCCCGAGAATTCTTGTTCAAGTATATCTGTTATTTTTTCTATCGAAAGATTTTGTGGCAATGGATAAGAAGATAACAGCTGATGAACCTTTTTAATGCTCTTATTACGATTCGTCGCCGGACCTATCGCTCCAAAAGCGTTGGCTTTGTAACTATCAACATCGAGGCCGGCGTTTTCGGAAAAGCGCTCTAAAGAGATCAAATAGCGTTTATTAAAAGGATATCTCGTTTCTAGTTCATCGAGCTTTACAGCAGTTGATTTATGTTTTTCAGACGGAATTCTTAAAGCGTCACCCCGTATATAATCAGCAAGACCAGTGTAGTCACAAAGCATCATAAATGTATGGGCAACATCGCCATGAGCGGCAGCAAAATCGCGTGCTCCTTTGTCGGATCGTTCCCGATGGTCGTATGTGCTCGCAATGATCTCTTTCATTTCTTCTTTTTCTTCTTCGGAAGCATTTCGGTATTTTAGAATGTTTTGTGTTACTGTGCGCAGTTCGTTATCTTTTTTCGCTGTGAGAGCAAAAAACGTAATTTCTTCTTTAGTAATGAAATAGTCAAGTTCGCGCTGATTTGCTAGTCGGATTAGAAATCTAGCTGGGCGTATTTGAAAGTCTTCTTCAAACTTCGGACGGAATCCGCTCTCCAAGAAATAAGCGTTAGGGATCTGTAGTGTTAATATTTGTTTTGATGTGTTGTCACGTATCTTTTTTTCCGCGAGTAAAGCCGCTCCAACCTTGGTGAGGGAAAGGGTTCCAGATGGGGTAACATAGACATATCCAAATGTCCGAAGCATTGCTGCCCATGTTCTTCCGCCTGAACCATCTGCGCTGATATTGTCCCGCTTTAGTTCTTCAGCAGCGAGCACTTCTTCATATCGCTTATGTGCATCGCGGTTTCTGGACCAAACTGTTTTAAAGTTATCAGTAGCTTTTTGAAGCGCCCGTAACGCATCAACGTGAAATTTAGGATCGCGCTCTGGTCTTGTGATGAACCAGACTTTTCTTTTTTCTGCCATTATTATTCCTCCTCTATTATATTTGCTAATGCAGAGCGGATTTGTTCAATAGTTTCCAGCTCATTTTCTGAAAGTTTTTTCTTAGCTTTTAATAATCCCCAATCTCCGAGAAGATCCATGATGATTTCTTTTTCAGAGCATATAAAGAAGGGGATTTGATCATCTTCCTCATCCGTCAGGTTCGTGATCAGTCTTGCGATCATTAAAACCTTTCTATCGAACATATCCATGAGCTTATAATCTGTGAGGTCAATTTTGGTGCCGATCACTGAAAGGACCTTCGTTAATGACGAAATAGAGATGTCCTCGTTGTTGTTGAAAGCGTCATTAAACCAGCTGTGTTTTTGTCCAGTGCTTACACTTAACGTAGAATGTGGGATTTCAGCTTTAGCAATGAGATGATCGATATTCGTCATCAGTTGAAAAATAAGTGCTTTTCGTAGTAATCTGTTCAATTCTTTTTTTTTCAAGAAAATAACTCCTTTGCTAATCTGAATTTATATAAATAATAAAATGAAAACAAGACGCTTATATCACCTAATTAGGTGATATAAGCGTCTTGTTTCTTTATATCTTTAATTTGTCATTATTTAAGAACGGACAAAACAATCTTTTCTGACCCGATAAGGCAGTTGCTAGTGTCTCTCTTTTACACATTTTAGGGAGAATTATATGGAAATGTTTTAGCAGTACTATTGTGTTCGACGATCTGTTGCCTCTATTTCATTGAAAAAAATACTCTATCATTAATGTTTTCGTAAAAGTCCTCAGCTTTGACCCAACCTTTTACTTCATCTGCTCATTCGTGATCCAGTATAATTTGAGAGTTTTGCCTCATAGCTTTGTAGCCGGAGAATCTCTCTCTAAATTTCCCCTTTCCTTCAAACGCAGCTTCAAAGTTTTCTCGATCAATATATAGACATTATCTTCTTTTGGGTTTTGTTAGTAAATACCAATACTAAAGAAATGATTAATATAAAAATGCTTTTTAATTAATCAAAAAATAATCGAAATGAAAATTCGGTACAAAATCGATATAAAATTGGAATAATTTTTCTGATTTCACAATACAATATAAGTAAAGGCAGAAAAAAGGGGTTGCTCTAATGGGAAAAATCAAATGGTTTTCACCTAATCAAGGAATTTTAACGGTTTCAATTGCTTCTTATGGAATTACTTTAGGTCAGTCGGCTAACCAGTATTTAAGTGGAGGAGAAAAAATTCGTTTTGGCATTTCGGAAAGCAAAGATTATCTTTTTATTCAAATCGTGGATTCTAGCGAAGATGACTCATACAGTATCCCTGAAGGAATCCAAGGTTCTAAACCTATTCGAATTACTTGCAGAGAATTTATTCGATATCTTCAATTGGAAACAGACATAAATACCAAAAACACAAACAGATATTATACCTCGTTTGATTCAAGTTCAAGAATATTCACAGTGGATTTAAATAAAGAGCTTAAGAGGGAAAAGAAAGAGTCTGTTCAGTTGGAGAAGATGGTTGTCGCAAATAATGAATTTTTTCAAAATCTCTTTAATCCTGTTTATAGATCCTCCAGCCGTTCGTTTATCCCAATTTCTATAGAGGATGGGGAAACAAAAGTAGTAGAGAATGGCGTAAAACCAACAATTCGATATGGTGAAATTGATTTTGATTTAGCTACTGAAGGTATACCGGACTTTAAATTAAGATTTAATATGGCTTTGGTTAACGATACTTCAGAGAAGCTCTTAGGCTATTTTTTAACAGGCGGAAGTCTGAAAAACATGACTGAAGATGAAAAGAATGCAATTTATGATGAGGATTTTGGTTTGTTGATTGCTGTAGATAAAAACAGTGAGATACAGGCTATGTGTTTTGTGGAGGTTTATGATCGGTTAGGTCCCGGATCAATTATTCCGTTAAGCCATTTTGAGAAAAAGCCGGGTATTAATAATGATTATATTATCCGCCAAATGATAAACAAAAACCTTCCATTTCTTGTAGAAGGGGATAGTGAGCATGAGGATAGTAATTAATTTTACATGGGGAGATGAAATTACAATATCGTCTCCCCATCTTACTGCGTCTAAAGTAGAGTGAAGGACCAGAAAAGGGATCAAATATGGAAGATAGATAAAAATATAGGGGTGAGCAAAGAATGTCCATTAAGAATTTGAAAGTTCTTAATAACAAAGTTCCTATAGACTTGCCAGAGTGGATTAACTTTGCATTTGAGTTAGGTGCCTATTTAAATGAACAAGGAATCAAGTATAGGAAATCAATAAATATTATAATCGCTCTTCCAAATGAGCAGTTTTTTTCACTATTCATTGCAATGGGAATAGCAGATAAGTCATTCTCTATTAACAAACAAATCAAATCTATAAGAAAACAAGTTCTAAGTTTAGTACAAGGAAGCCGTATTATCTATCAAGACGAACACTCTTCCAGGAAAGCCTCTGTTATTTCTTTAGAACCGAGCCCTATATTCCAAAATGAAATGATACTTAAAATTAAAGATGGGAATATCGAAAGGGGTATTCCTGAAGGTCAGTGGATTGACAGGGTGATTCTGTTAGATGAAGAATTCGATGAGATAAAAAGAACTAGAAAAGTGAGCCAAAAACAAATGTTGGGACCAGACAGTAGCAGGTTATTAGGAGAACTGTATACTGTAAGTCAATTAAATAAGGTTGCATTTTATCCTGGGGATGCTTTCTATATAATCGGCAATACTGTACAGCTTACTGAATTAATGAATGAAGAAATTTTTTATTACAATGGCATCAAAGGTTCTATCAGGGATTTTCTTTATTTGGATAACAGCAATAGTTATACAAATGGTAAGTTGTTTTCTTCACATATGAAAAAAAATGAGGTGGAGATTAAGGAAGAAGTGCCTGTCATATACTCAGATTTAACTAGTTATCTAAAACAGGCAAAAAATTTCCCGGAAAACCCGAACATAATTATATCAAGCAGAACAGACAATGAAAATCGAATTCATGAAGTAAAGGAAGAATTAAAAAGAGAGTTACTGCAAGATGATTATAAAATAGTCACAGAAGAAGTTCTGGATTATCTAAAGTCTTCTAATACTCAAGTACCTGTTGGAGTGGAGTTCATTGTTTGGAGGCGCCAATGATGAATTTTAATAATGTGTTAGGTTTATACAATGTAAAGAGCAGCGCTGTTTTATTTAGACATGTTGAAAGTAATGAATTGTTACCTCTTGCTGATAGTATAGAAAATTATAGATCAGAGATACAAAATAGGTACGATAATGATGAACATTTGATAGAGCTTTTAAACTTATTAAGAAGGATGTTCTTTAAACTAACAAGCAGTTTTTTGCCTTACAATCGAGCTGTTAGTGACGAAGGGAAAAAGCTTCTTCTCGCTGAGTTTCTTCAAGTAAAGCGCAGTTACCCTGAACTATTTTCAAGTATTGTAATACACGTTGCTCAATCATTCAAACAAGTCATAGACAGCGATAATAATTATTTAAGTAAGTACTTAAAAGATTATATTAATAGTAAATCAGAAGTGGGGTTGAAGATAGCCGTTGTTACGAAAAGGGCGGTTTCAGCTGAGGAAAGACTAATAATTAGTGAAGTAGTGAAATCTTATTTGAAAACAAACTACTACACCGAGAACAGTTTCAGAAAAGATACAGAAATATTCGATGAGATTATTTATATTGGAAGCCCTAATTATTTTGGCGAGTACGTAAGTAACACATTTAAAGGCAAGATAATTGCTTTTATCTCTTACGATATCTTTACCAATTCTATAATGCCAAAGGAAGTCTTTAAAGATGTACATGATAGCGGAGCATACAGCACAATTTTTGATAATGTGAATTTTTCGAACCCTGTTCAGAAGAGAATTAAAATTAACCTGGAGGAAAGAGAATCACTTAATATTGCGGTAAATAAATTTCTTGAGGAGCAAAAAAAGGTGGAGGATAATTCTCACGATACTGTTGAGGTATGTATCGTATATCTAGAGAATGATCGTTTTCTTTTTGCACCAATAGATTCAAAGATTCGAGTTTTTACGCCCCATGAAAAAAGTAATTACATTAAACAAATAAGCTTTAAAGATGTAGAAGCAGATGACTATATTGTAATCAGAAATGAAAGAGATACGAAATTGATAGCGGAGGTAGCTGATCAAAATGTCTTAAAGTCAGCTGCCGAAGACTACAGAGTTATGCAGAGAGAATGGAAGCGCAGATTGCGTTTGAATGTAGAAAAAAAAGGCTTAAAAAGTGTTAGTGGTATATTGATGAGAAAATATGACTTAAAGACAGCCTCAATGGCTTCAGTAAGGTCTTGGTGCAATGAAGAATCTATTTGTCCAATCGAACTACCTAAACTTCTTAAGGCTTTAAAATATGATCAAGAGAAGATAGAAGAAGTTTATAGTGCAATGAGGACCATACAATCAGCACACAGAAAAGCAGGAAGAATCATTTCTGAAAAACTAATGAATGAGTTAACAAATGACATTTTGAAAGATTTACAAGAAAATGGCTTCTATACATTTGAGTCAAAGGAATTTAACGGTGCTTCATTTAATATTGAAAGAATCGTTTCCATAGACCGTTCAAGACACCTTATCGCGCCATCTAATTTAATGAAACCAATAAACACAGATTAATAAAGAAAGGAGATGTTCTAATGGTTATCTCTTTAGAACAGTCATTGCACAATCGCCAAAAAGTAATTGACAATGTAAAAGAGGAAATAATCGGCCCAAGTCAAATCAGAGATTATTATTTAAAGTTTAATCCTTTTGGTTCTACTGTATTTGGGTCGAAAGAGGAGCTTTATAAACCTTATTATTGGCAAACTGGTGGAGTCAAAGAAGAAATTCTTCAGAGAGAATCACCAATGCAACGCTATGTCAGCGGGTTATTATTTCCCCTGGGAACAAGCAAAAATGACGAAGTTTTTCTTGAGACACCGATTGATAAAGATTCGAATGTAAACCAGGACAACGGGAAAATAGATGAGCTTTTTGAGCATCAAGATGGTATAGAAACTACAGAAGATGATGGTGAGGTAGAGCTGTTTCCCCAAAAAAATGATTTTATGCCATCAACTATGGGGTTAACATTTTGTGTAAATAAAGATCTTCCAAACTTAAGGGTGAGAATAGAAGGCGGGAGTTATACTCCTCATAATGTAAGAGTAAAAGGTGAGAGTGCTCCGATCCAATGGTGGTTAAGAGAGACGGTAGAAGGATTATGGGATTTGTCGATGGAAGAAATCATAAAAAGAAAGCATGTAGAAAAAATGGCTGAAATAAGAAATAAGAAAGGAGAAAAAATTAGCCATTACCAAATTCAATTGCAAGCAAAGCTTCGTGAAGTTAACGATAAATATATAGTCACAGTAAGTGTTACTAATCGTTCAGAGGTTCCGAAATTTAACAGACAACAACTTACTTTATTTCAGGCATCGATGACTATTGAAACTCCTGAAAATCACTATTTTTCAGTTTATCCAAAGCAATATCAAATGAAAAGGTCATTAAGTGAAGAAGAGGCTTCAACAGAACTTCTTTATAGAAATGAAGCTGTATATGCCTTTGGGCACGGATGTGCAGCAAATTGGAAGTTGAATAGTTTGAATATTTCTAAAATATCTACTTCTTTTATGCCAGAATATGAAACGTTGAGCATGACACCCAATGTTTTTGTAAAACAAGGGAATCAGGAAGTCGAACTTAAAATTAAGATGGGCGATTTAGCAGGCTTGTCCTCTGAGGAACATCCAAGGAACATTTTAAAACCTTTAATAGAAGGATACAGGGAATGGATAAGCGTTAAAGAAAGAGAATTATCTAATGTACCAGTACCATTGCAGCCAGCAGCAAGAAAACATATGGATTTATGTAAAGAAAGCCTAGATAGAATGGTTAGAGGCATTGAACTGCTTGAGGATGAACAAATACTTGAAGCATTCCGGTTAGCAAACTTGTCTATTCTCTTACAGCAGATAAATGGAAAAGATAAGCGCTTTGGAAGGATCGAAGGAAAACAAATTCTGTTTGATAAGTCTTTTGAAGAAAGCGTTAAAGATGAATCAAAACTTAGGAATGCAAGTAATACTTGGAGGGCATTCCAGATTGCATTTATATTAATGTCTCTTGAATCCCTAGTTAATGAAGGGTGTGATTCAAGGGAAGTAGTAGATTTGATTTGGTTCCCAACTGGAGGCGGAAAAACAGAGGCTTACTTAGGTGTCGCAGCTTTTCAAATGATTTTAAGACGTCTTAGAAACCCTTCTGATGCCGGAGTCGATGTAATGATGAGGTATACATTGCGCCTCTTAACAGCTGACCAATTTCAAAGGTCATCAAGACTTATTTGCGCGCTAGAATATTTAAGACGAAAGCATCAATCCGGATTGGGTGATATACCGTTCTCAATTGGAATATGGGTAGGATCAAATACAACCCCTAACAATAATGAAGGCGCTAAAAAATCACTTAATCAATTGCAAAAGAATGTAAAAGGAGCTCAGCAATTTATAGTTAATAACTGTCCATGGTGTGGCGCAAGCTTAGGATATTATGAACAAAAAGGGAGCAGAAAAAAATATTACGCTGGCTATAAAATTAAGGATAATAGACTGGCAATTCATTGTCCCGATAAGAATTGTAACTTCCATGAAGAGCTGCCAATATATATAGTTGACGAAACAATATATGAGAAACGGCCGACATTCTTAATTGGAACAGTAGATAAGTTCGTGCAGTTAGTTTGGCAACCCAAAGCGAGATTGCTATTCGGAATTAATCAGGAAGGTAATAGGTTTGTAAGCCCTCCGGCACTAATAATACAAGATGAACTACATTTAATTTCTGGCCCTTTGGGAACTTTAACGGGATTATTTGAAGTTTTAATTGAAGAATTGTGTTTGAAAAATGTTAATGGAAAAGTAATAAAACCTAAAATTATTGCAGCTACTGCGACCATTAAGCAATTTGAGGAACAAGCACTCTCGCTTTTCGGGAGATCAAATTCTAGATTATTTCCAAGCCCAGGTTTAGAAAATGAAGATTCTTTCTTTGCAACACCGGCAGTGGATAAAGAAACAGGAAAACCGATGCCAGGTAGAAAATACGTTGGTATTTATACGCAGACAGTCCGTATTATGATGTCCCAGGTCATGACGTTTTCATCTATTCTCCAGTCCGTTGTTGAGATTGGCGAACAGGAAAGGGATCCATATTGGACATTACTCGCATTCTACAATACACTTCGTGAATTAGGCGGCGGCTTAACTTTAACACAGACGGATATACCACAGTATTCCAGATCTATTTCTATCAGGAAAGGAATCCTTAAGGATATTAGATACATTAACAATGTTCTTGAATTAACCTCTAGAAAACAGAGTCATGAGATTGCTAAAACCATAGATGATCTAAAGTCAGGCTATAACCCAGCGGGAGAAAAAGACAGAGATACAGCTATCGACTTATGTTTAGCGTCAAATATTATAGAAGTGGGTGTAGATATTGACCGGTTATCGGTAATGGCTATTGTAGGGCAACCGAAGATGACAGCTCAATATATCCAAGTAAGTGGGCGGGTGGGACGTCGATGGTGGGAAAGACCTGGACTGATATTTACACTGTATTCTAATACAAAATCGAGAGATAAATCCCATTTTGAACATTTCAGAGAATACCATCAGAAATTGTATGCTCAAGTTGAACCAACAAGTGTCACTCCTTTTTCAGACTCTTGCTTAGATAGAGGGTTACATGCAGTTGTTATTGGTTTTTTACGTCAAGCATTAAATGCTGATATTGCGAGAACACCTGATTGGAAAGAAATACAGAAGAATATGAATCATCGAATATTGCCTTTTTATAATCGTTTAATAGAAAGAGTTAAGCTTGTTGATCCAGAACAGACAGACGAACTGAAGAATAGATTTATCAACATTTTAAAGAGACTTGAGAAAGGCAATTATACTTCATGGAAGGTAGATTCTAAGACGAATGGATATATGTATTCAGCAGGTTCAACTATTCCGCAAGCATTGAAAAGAAAAGCTGAGCCAATGATTAACTCAATGAGAAATGTAGATTCAGAGTGCAGGGGTCTTATTGTCTCAGTGTATGATTCGGATACAAATGATGATAAAAATGAAGGTAGCTGGGAGGAATTGTTTTCATGAAAGATTTACCTTTAAGAAGAGGCCAGCTTGTTACAACCTTCGGACCAGGCTCTCTTGTAATCAGTCCCGAAGGGGAATCAGCAATGATCGGGGCTCTCGACAAATGGTATTATGACAAAAATGATCATCGCGTTGAAACAATTGATGAATATGAAATACAAGAACCTAGATTAAGGTCTTTACTAAAAGTAGATAAACTATTAATGCCCCCCGATTTCAGGGCAAGTTACCAGTATAAAGGGGCTGGGAGTGCAGTAACTCAAACAAATACAGACTTATATATACCTTTGTTGCGTTTTCCAACATGGCACTATTGTCCTTTATGTAAAACCTTACATCAAATACCTATGGCTTCCCGAACAAGCTGGTTGGACTGTAAAGAATGCAAGAAACAAACTAAAATGATACAAGTCCCTTTTGTGATAGTTTGTAAGCATGGACATATTTCAGATTTTCCATGGAGAGAATGGGTACACAAGGATGACAAGACGAACTGCGAAGGGCAAATGAAATTAATTTCTTCAACAGGAGCAACGTTAGATTCACTTAAAGTTAGGTGTAGTTGTAAGAAAGAAAGATCATTAAAAGGAATTATGTCGCGTAAAACTAATTCTAGTAATGATGAAGACGGAGTTAGTGAATTAAGCATCAGGTTGAACGATGATCCAGATAAGTTATACCAATGTCCCGGACATAAACCTTGGTATGGATCTGAAAAAGAGAAAGAAGCCTGTTCGGTTTATCCCATAGCGGTATTAAAAAATTCTATAAATGTATACTATCCTAATACAATAAGCGCAATTCATTTACCTGGTGAAAACTTAGAAGCAGAAAAGCTTATAGATATGTTCGAAAGGAATGGTATTACTTCTTCGTGGCTGAATGTTGCTGATAAAATCGAAGATAAGATTAAATTAGTAAAGAAGTTATGCCCGCCAGAAATACAAGAATATAATCAGTCAGACATCGAACTTGCAATCCTTTATATTGAAGGCTCATTAAAGGATGAGGAAGCCTTTGAAAAAATAAATCCGAGAAATGCAGAAGCAGAGTTGAGGAAAAAAGAGTTTGAAATTCTTTTGCAAGAAATAAACACAAAAAACTTGAAAGTAAAAAAAGAATGGGATTGTGAACAGGTAATTGAAGGTGACATTAAAACTTATTTCAATCTTATCAACAGAGTAACTAAGTTAAAAGAAACCATTGCCTTGACCGGCTTTAATAGACTAGCTATGAATGATAATGAGTCAGGCCAGGGGCAAATATTAAAAGGGAAAAAGCTGTTATTTAAAGATCCTGAATCGCCTGATAACGATTGGCTTCCAGCTTATAAGGTTTACGGAGAGGGGATATTCGTTACCTTAAACTTTGATAAGTTGACATTATGGGAACAGAGAATAGATATCTCAAATTACTTTAACAGACTGCTTTTACGAGTAGAGAAAAAAGGATCAAATATTGATGCTTCCATTATAAAGCCTAGAAATGTCCTTCTGCATACTTTATCTCATCTAATAATTGACGAACTTGCTTTGACATGTGGTTATAACTCTGCTTCAATCCGTGAGCGTCTATATTTTAATGATAATCAATGTGGAATATTGATTTATACTTCATCGGGGGACGTAGATGGTACGTTCGGAGGTCTCGTTAGAATGGGAAGAAAAGAAAATTTCTTTCCCGTAGTTTACAAGGCTATAGATAAAGCAAGATGGTGCAGTTCTGATCCAGTTTGTACCGAAATAGGTAAGTCTTCAGGTCAAGGTGTGAATAATCTGAATGGAGCATCCTGTCACAATTGTTCCTATCTTCCTGAAACTTCGTGTGAACTAGGTAATCTTTTTTTAGATAGGACTTTGCTGATTGATCCAGAGTTGGGTTTTTTTAATATTGATTAATTCTTAGATATAGCATCAAAACATAGGTGAAGGAGCTATATCATAAGCCCCTTCACCTATGTTCTGTAGAGATTCATTACTTCTTAACATCCTCAAAATATCGATCCAGCGCCTCTTCAATAATAAGATAAATATTCTTCTCCTGTACCAACGACTGCATTTTCAGCTCTTTGTGCAGGTCTGTTCGGATGTCGAAGGATACGCGTTTTCTTTCGATCTTCGCTTCTTCTTTTCTTGTTTTCTTCGTTTCTTCTAAAGAAGAATCGTTGTTTTCTCCTACTGCTTCAGCCAGGGCTTGGGTTGGGCTGATTATTTTTTGTTGGCGTTTTTTGTTTTTGATGTCATTTACTTTGGACACGTTGGATCAGCTCCTTGTAAAAGTCTTTGTATGGTTCTAGTGCTTTTTTGAGTTCCACATTTTCGTTGAAGCCGTATAGTGAGAGTCTCCCTACTGGAGCTTTTCTCGTGATGATGGTTTCGAACACTTTGTCTGGAAAGTCTTCTGCGATGAGCTCGTTGAACGCTTTGGCGTCGCTGCGTCTTACGTCGTTCATTGTGCGTAAGATGCCTAATACTTGGGTATTTCGTTTTCCAGCTTCACGGGCACCATCGACTGATTCAATGAAATTGGGGATCGCAGAGTAGCACCAATTGGAACATTCGAACATGACAACCACGTATTCACTTGCACATAGGGCGTTGGTGGTTTGTTCGCTGAATGCAGGTGGAGTGTCAATTATAATGAAATCGTATTTTTCCCGAACTTGGTCTAGCATCTTGTCTAGTATTAAAAGTGGGTTTCCGGCAAAAGGAAGATTTTCACCTTCATGCGTTCTACCCGTATAGATCCATCGGGGCAGCATGGCTAAGAAGTTGTTTGCAGGGAGTAAATCTAAATTTTCATTGATTGGTACTATGTAACTCTCGGCATCGTTATGCTGCATGGCTTCTAAGACTGATTTCCCCACGAATTCATTAGATGGCTGATCAGTTAAGAGTTCGGTTAAGTTGCCTTGGGAGTCCATGTCGATGGCCAGAACGCGATAGCCGTCTTCTTTTAACAAATAAGAGAGAATGCCTGTCGTGGTGGACTTTCCGCAGCCGCCTTTTTGGATTCCCAGTGTGATGGTGATGGCCAATTGTTGTATCATCCTTTCTTCTAACGTTGTTTTCTTCTAATCTTTTTTTCTTCTTTCCTTCTTTTATTTATTTTACATTAATTTAGATAATTTTTCATTTATTGTTTTTCTGCGCTCTGTTGGTTTCTTTCAAACGTTTATTAAAGTAATGAAAAATTAAAGGAGTGATTTACTTTGAAAGAACGTATTTTAGAGGCAAATGTGGAAGCGATGAGAGTTGCGAGAAGGATGCAGCGGGAAGCAAGATTGAATCATGGAGCGGATCTGCCGTTGGAGTTTTACCTTGAACATATCCTTCATTTGACTGCGGATGTATTGATCATCGCAGCTGCTAATAAGCCGAAAAATTGATTGTTTGTGCTTTTTCCTTTGAAAAGTCCGTTTAACAGGTGGAAATACAACGTTTGAGGGGGAGATACGAGGTTTTCAGGCTTTTGTTCTTTTGGGGGTGGAGGTATATGATAGATTCAACAACGCGGAAAAAAGTTTGTACCCCCTCTTAACGTTAACGTTTTCCAGAGCTCCTCTATGTTCTTACCTTTTTCTATTCTTTGATTTGTTAGCTACCATTAGGCGGTTGTTTTGCAGGTTTTTGATACTCAAATCCTCCGATATTAAGTGTTTATAGCTCGAAAGGTAGTTAGCCTATTTCTTGGAAATAGGCTATTTTCTATACATATAATCGTTTTTTCAGTTCGATAGCATTTAAAGGAGAGGTTGTTATGGGTTGGATTGATGTAAAGCGCTTTGTAGCAGTGGGACAGGCGTTTGTTCCGGTGAATATTAAGGATAGAGGCATTGATGGGATGAAGGTCTTTTTTAAGGATGGGACTACTGAAATCATTGATATGCGCTGTGATACGTTTTTGAAAAAGCTCCTTACTTTTTTCGGAACGAGCGTAGCGGTGAATCGGGAGTGCTATGGTGCGCTCGTCAGCAAAAAGCAGCTTGTGCCGATAGCACTTTCCTATGGTTATACGTTGATTCCTTATATCACTAGGGAATCGATTGGCCGGCAGTCGCGGATGGGCTGGATTGTTGCGAAAGAGATATTGAACATTCATGAGAGCTCCCAAGGGCAAACGCATATCAGGCTAGATCAACATGAAATCCTCGTTCATCACTCCAAAAAATTCTGTTTTGACCAGCTCAAAAATTCGAAGTGGATTGAACTATATTATGGTGAGATCCACGAACCTCATAGAAAACAATGGCCGATTGGCGGTGTTTCCTTGTACGAAATTGCATCTTTTTAAAATCCGTCTTCTTAACTTGTTAAATCTTATTTTGATAGTTGTTTCTTGAAAATGGCTACCCAAATTTTATTGTATTTGCCGTTTTTCCCTGCTGATAGCGCTTTTGATGAGGCTGCTATGGCGTTGCTATAGTGGAAAACAAGAAGGGAGGAATGACAATGGCTATTCAACAAATTGCAGATGGGTTTTCGATGATCTTAACAGTTGAGGGCATCGGTAACGATGGGAAGCCTGTTAAGAAGAAGTACACGTATCCTGATGTTAGAGAGAGCGCAACTCCGGAGAATATTTTCAATGTTGCTGTTGAACTTGAAAAGCTGCACAAAGATCGAGTACGTCAATTGAACATGGTAAATAATTACGTATTAATCAACGGTTTATAAGAAGGGAGGAAATAACGGATGGCTAAGTTACTAGAGCTTTATTTTAATGCTGAATATGGTCCTGAGAAGATCGTCGTTCGTGAGCCAGATGAGTCACTTGATCCAGCTACTATAAAAGCGGCAATGGAACAAATTATTGCAGCGAACGTTTTTGCGAAGAGAAACGGTCTTCTAGTTAGTCCGAAAAGCGCTCGCTATGTGGATCGCAGCGTTCAAGATATCGAATTTTAATTGACGAACGGAAGGCTTGTAATCGAGCCTTCCGTTTTTATTAAATGAAAGGGGTGGAGAACATGGATTGGCTAAACATGATCAGTGAAGTTGGGTTTCCGGTCTTGGTCACTTTTTACCTGCTATATCGGATTGAAACGAAGATTGATCAACTTTCGCAATCCATTAAGGACCTTGCGGTGTCGTTGAAGTAAAAGACGGGAGGGATAATGAGAAATGCTGATTGTTCTTGATGCAGGGCATGGTGGGAAAGATCCTGGAGCGGTCGCGAATGGGTTATTGGAAAAGGATATTACGTTGCAGCTGGCACTCAAAGCAGGGGCGTTCCTGCGAACGAATTACAATTGCGATGTGATGTATACGAGGAATAAGGATGTTTATCTGACGCTGCCGGAACGCACGAATATCGCAAATAGAGCGGGAGCGGACCTGTTCTGTTCGTTTCACATTAACAGCTTTAATGAGAAGTCTAAAGGATTTGAAACCTTCCGTTATCCAGGAACGAAAGGGAAAACGGCTGACTTGCAAAAAGGTGTTCATGAGGAAGTCATGAAGATCATGCAGCCATACGGTATTACGGATCGGGGCATGAAGCAACAGGATCTGGCCGTTGTGCGCGGAACAAAGATGCCGGCTGTTTTAACCGAAACCCTATTCATTTCGAATCCAAATGAAGCTAAATTGTTGAAATCGGAGTCTTTTATTAATGAAGTAGCCAAAGCACATGCGATCGGGCTGGCCAGGGCTGCCGGATTAACAAAGAGCAGCACGAAAAAGTATTACCTGATGACTGGCGCTTTTAAAAGTAAAGAAGAGGCGGAAGCCGGTGCCAAGATGTTAAAAGAAAAGTATGGATGGTCCGTTGATGTGAAAGAAAATTAACTTCTCTGCCGATTTGGTAGAGCTTTTTTTGAATCTAAATAATCTGACACAACCAAGTTATGTCAGATTTTTAGATTTGGGTAAAAGCGTTGATGCATAAGGGTTTTCAGGGGGTTTTTGCAGATGGTTATTTCCTAGGTAAAATCTGATTCATTTTGAGGAAAGGAGAACGGTTTAATGAACACGGTGCAGCCGATACGTGATAAGGAGAAGATTGAGGGAATGAAGAGGGTGCTGCGCGCATCATCGCTTAGAGATGAGCTGCTGTTTACCCTTGGGATCAATACTGGACTTAGAATTAGTGATATTTTGAATTTAAAGATAGGAGATGTGTTGAGGAGAAAAAAGATCGTGGAGCGGCTGGAACTGCGGGAGCAGAAGACTAAAAAGGTCCGCCTCATTGTCTTTAGCATGAAAACACGCCGCTTGATCCAGCGGTATTTAGAGGAAAAAAGACCAACGGCCCGCAGCGATGAACCGCTTTTTCTCAGCCAAAAAGGAGGAGCGATTAGCCGGCAGCATGCTTATTTCATATTGAACGAAGCCGCTCGTTATGTTGGTATCACGGAGCGGATCGGCACGCACTCGCTGCGGAAAACATTCGGATACTTTGCCTACAAACAAGGCATCGATCTGGCCATGATCCAGAAGCTTTTAAATCACTCTAACCAGGCGGAAACGCTGCGCTATATCGGTATTACGCAGGAGCAGCTGGATCAAGTAATGATGAAATTAGATTTATAGGTATAAATATTTGATAATCGGTAAGAATAGTAGTAAGTCATTATGATACCTTTCCCCTTTACTTGGCGCGCTTGTTTTCAAGCGTGTTTTTTTATGGTGAAAATTAAGCGATTAAACAATTAATCATCCAAAAATAGTAAATTAAACGAGCAGGATCAGGAATTTTAAAATTTTTGAACGCTCAGAATCACGTCTAACAGCTTTTAATTTTTTTCTCGATTTTTAATTAAGGAAATTTTTTAAAACGTGGCACAGGTGAATATAGGTGGATTTAAGATGATTTTTCTGAAAATCCGCATCTAAAAATGCAATTTCAAATTTTGAGTGTAAAAGTACGTATTTTTGAAAATGAGGGCTTTATCCGTGCTGTCGAAATTTGTGTGGTAAAAGTTATTGAGTTTTGAAAGCGTTTTCAATTATAATTAAAACAGGTCGGATGACATGTGTGGTCATCATCGTATGCGGCGTAGGCGGGGCCGGTACGGAGAGGAGCTTTAAAAGTGGTTAATTGAAATGATACATAATTTTTTGTTATAGAATAAGGAATCCCTCAACATTATTTAAGAGTTGAGGGGTTTTTTCGTGTATGTAGGATGGTTTGAAATAGTGTCAATTTTGCCCGCCGCCGTTTCAGAAGCCGATCCAGTATGTGTAAACTTCCCGATACCGAGTATTAAGACAATGAAAGGTGATTAAAATCGATCAATGTTCAATAAGGTGCCAAATCATATCATTACTCTCAATTTCGCCATATGAAAACATCTCAGTCAGTTTTCCTTTTGCTTTTTTCTTTTGTTCGTCTGTTACCCAGTTAGTGACTTCATCAGAATTAAAATATATTTCCCTTATAAAAGCGATATAGAACATTGTGTCACCATCTAATTTGTCCATGTAAGATAGTACTTTATTTACATCGGCATCAAAGAGGGCCTCCCGTGCATATTTTCCTTTATACTTCATTTCGATAACAGAAATAACCTTTGTTACACAATTCCCTAAGTAATCATTTTGAGCCTTTATAGGATCTATCTTCACAACGGCTAAATCAATTCTTTCACCATCGATAAAATACTCTGTAAAAATTCTCAGGTTGCTTTCTTCTAAAAAGTCATCTCCTAATCTTCTTCTCAAATTAAAGTAAAAAGAATTTTTAAGAGTATCCTCTTTAAGCAGAAATGATTTTTTATACTCTCTATGTATATCTTCTAGCCAAACTTTTTTTATTGTTGAATGAACAAATTGAGTAACATAGGAATCACAAAACATCAAAAAGCCCCCAATATTTATTTTTACGTTAATATCGGATGAATCCTCTCAACTATTAAATATAGAGATGATAATGAGGAAGCCATCAACCGTTCAGCGAACCGTTGATGGCGTTATTTGTATAATGATGATTTCATTTGAAGGATGTAATCACTTTTTCACGAAGAAACGTTTATTAGAGGAAAAAAATAAAAGAATAAAAGAAGAAACAAAGAAACGAAGGAAGCCAGGAACCGTTCTCCCGAAACGTTCCTGCCCCTTATTTTCCCCACAGAAGTCCAATCACAGAAGCCCTCTTGCAAGCGAACTCAAGGAAGCTCTCGCAAAGCAGCCGTCCCCGTCTTCTCCACCCCGCCCTCTGCTGCCGCTCCAGCCCAGGCTCCGAAGTCAGCGGCTTTATTCGGGGAAGCAAAAGCATTCGTGGGAGGATTCGGGGAAGAGAGGGAAGTCCTCAACCGTTCTGCGAACCGTTGAGGACCTTGTTTGTATGATGAAGATTTCATTTGAAGGGTGTAATCACTTTTTCACAAAGAAACGTTTATTCGAAGAAAAAGGGAAAACAACAAAGCAGCTTTATAAATAACCGTTGCCGGTATTTGTCGAAGGAAAAAAAGGGAAAAAGAAAAATCACTGGTATAATAGTCATGTGTATAAATGATGAAAGAGAGGAATATTAATGAAAAAGTTTATAGCATTTTTCATAGCTTTTGTGTTGTTAACAACCCTAGTTAATGTTCAACAAACAGAAGCAAGCACCGTAAATAAGCACTTTACGGTAAATGTAAAAAAATTAGATGTGCGTGTAAAACCAAGTCCGAAAGCAAAAATAGCAGGATCACTTAAAAGCGGTACAGTCGTATTTGTTTATAATACGGAACCAGGTGGTTGGTCAAAAGTAAAATACAACAATAAAGCTGGATACATTGCTACTAGCGGCTTAAAAACTACTAATAATGCAAAACCTTCACCTGTAAAAAGTTTTAAAAATTATGAGGGTGAATGGTATACATCCTCAAGCTTTCAACCAGGAATGGGAGTTAATTTAAAATTCATTGGCGATAATAAAGCAAATATTGATTTGTATGGAGTGTGGTGGTCAAGGCCAGATGGTTCAAATGTAAGAGAATCAGATGCTTATGGATACACTATTACATTTGATAAAAATGGAGTAGGAAAAGTGAAATTTACAGAAAGCTATGGATTAAACACAGGTATTGCTACAGTAAAGTTAGTTGGTAGCTATGTTTATGTGAAAATAGAGTATCCATGGGGAATAGATTTAGATAGCTACATTTATGAAGGCAATCATAAACTTGTAAGAGCAAAATTTTAATATGAATTAGAAAAACAGTAAATGGAATCTTAATATTCGAGGAAGCCATCAACCGTTCAGCGAACCGTTGATGGCCTTATTTTTGTCATGGAGATTTCATTTGAAGGATGTAACTGACTTTTTAAGAAGAAATCTTTATTAGAAGAAAAAAATAAAAGAAGAAAAGAAGAAATCCGCGTCCATCTTCTCCGCTTCTAGCCTCCGCTCACGCTCCGTCAAGAGCTCCGAAGCTGAGCGCTTTATTCGAAGAAGTAATGTGCAAGCCTACTCACATGCAGCAATGCTGGAGCGGCTCAGGGAAGAAAAAGCAAAGCATCGCTGCAAGGAGAAGAGAAGGAAGTGATCAACCCTTCTAGCGAAGAGTTGATCACCTTCATCCAATACGCGGAAGCAAATTCGCAGAAGCATTCTTGTAAGCTAACTCAGTAATGCAACCATGCTGTAGCAGATCCAAGGAAGTAAAGCCCACGCATTATTGCATTGAAGAATTTGCAAGCCTATTCGAAGAAGCGAGCCCATCGACTTGCATAATAAACAATGTGCAAAATTCAAAAGATGGATGCAGGATACCGCCCCCCTCCTCCCCC
>NZ_JAUIYO010000021.1:0-39969 GCF_044891285.1 Bacillus lumedeiriae | reverse complement strand
AACTGTCACGTCCTGTGACAAACACAGAAGTCAGAACATCCTGTTCAAGCGCGGAAGTAGTTCAGTGGTAGAACACCACCTTGCCAAGGTGGGGGTCGCGGGTTCGAATCCCGTCTTCCGCTCCATAAGAAGTGCCGGGGTGGCGGAACTGGCAGACGCACAGGACTTAAAATCCTGCGGTAGGTGACTACCGTACCGGTTCGATTCCGGTCCTCGGCACCATTCATATTTATGCGCCCGTAGCTCAATTGGATAGAGCGTTTGACTACGGATCAAAAGGTTAGGGGTTCGACTCCTCTCGGGCGCGCCATATATACGGGAAGTAGCTCAGCTTGGTAGAGCACTTGGTTTGGGACCAAGGGGTCGCAGGTTCGAATCCTGTCTTCCCGACCATTTGAAAGTTTAGTATTAATTATGACATGGGGCCTTAGCTCAGCTGGGAGAGCGCCTGCTTTGCACGCAGGAGGTCAGCGGTTCGATCCCGCTAGGCTCCATACATATTTCATTATTCTTACTATGGCGGTGTAGCTCAGCTGGCTAGAGCGTACGGTTCATACCCGTGAGGTCGGGGGTTCGATCCCCTCCGCCGCTATAAGGTTCATTCATTGATAGTGGACCCTTAGCTCAGTTGGTTAGAGCAGACGGCTCATAACCGTCCGGTCGCAGGTTCGAGTCCTGCAGGGTCCACTTGTATGGAGGAATACCCAAGTCTGGCTGAAGGGATCGGTCTTGAAAACCGACAGGCGGGTTAAACCGCGCGGGGGTTCGAATCCCTCTTCCTCCGCCATTTCATTTCTCAATTATATCGCCGCGGGGTGGAGCACGTCCGAATAAGCTTCTCCGAATCCGCTGCAGCGCACCGATTGAGCTTCATCCTGATTTATCTTTCCGAAATCGGGGCGGTTATTTTCTCGGACATGAAATAGTTCATTTATTTATTCACAACGTCGCGGGGTGGAGCAGTTCGGTAGCTCGTCGGGCTCATAACCCGAAGGTCGCAGGTTCAAATCCTGTCCCCGCAATCATGGTCCGGTAGTTCAGTTGGTTAGAATGCCTGCCTGTCACGCAGGAGGTCGCGGGTTCGAGTCCCGTCCGGACCGTCTTATTTATTTCGAAGAAGAGCTGGTCATGTTGAACACATGACCAGCTCTTCTTTTGTAGGTTTTACATAGTTGAAGCATTGAGGCTCATTGCTTCATATAGCCCAGCATCAATAGAGACACTCGCCAATGCCATTGATTAAGGTAAAAAGAATAGGTCACCTTTTGATCATTTGCAGGATGTCTTCTAGCTGTTGAATGGTAGCGTTAATTTTTCTTTCGTATATACTCAAAACCATTTGCCCATAATCGGTACCTGGCACGGCCCATTTTCCGTTTAAATCCGTCCATGTCGGGGCAGAACCTCTGCTTACTAGGTTAAAGCGCGGATCGACTAATGGATATTTGTCTGGTAATGCTTTAGTAGATGCATAGGCAAACAAATGTTGAATGTGGGCGAGCACACCTTCTTTGGGGGTACTAAAGCTGGCTCCTGGCTGATCTGGCCCAGTTGTACCTAATCCGCAAAAGTTGTTTTGGCTCGATTGTACGACTCCCGTAAACCGAAAAAAATTGGTTTCGTGCAGGGCTTGAGCAAAGGCTACATCTCCTCTAATTCCATAATACTCCCCGAACGTGAAGTAATCATTCCCTAATTTTATAGCGTTGGGATTGGCTGTTTTCGCATACTGATCCATCTGTTCCGGTGATAAAAAGGTTGGGCCAAGTATCGAATATCCCGAAGGATCGTCTGGTTTGGGGCTGACGGCTTCCGAAACAATGAAAGCCTCTTTTATGCCTGCCTGTTTTACTTCTTCCAATCGTTTTTCCGCATTTTCTCGAGTGGAAAAAGCACCAGCTTGAACGCGATACCAAAGTTCACCGGAGATCGTAATGGAATAAACAAAAGATTCAACGCTTTTTGAGCGAAGCGAAGATACACGTTCTTCCGCGTTTTCCTTTGTCTTAAAAGAGCCGGCTATTACTTTATAAACCGTTCCAGAATTATTTCCAGCATCATTGGCTTTGCGCTGAAGATTAAACGCCCGTGCTAAACCATTCACATGTCCTTGTGCTGTTTTTTGACGCCATGAGGCCTCTTTCATCAAGGAAGCATCATTTGTGTGATCGATAAACCCATTTTCCGTTAAGGCGGCGGGCATTGTCGTTTCGCGTAAAACGTGAAAATTTGCTTTTTTCTTTCCGCGGTTTTTCAGCTGGTTTATTTTGCTGATTTCTTCATGCAGGATATCTCGATATCTAGCAGCTGCAGAAGAATCGGATAAGCTGCTGTGAATAAAGTCTTCATATCCTTGCGCAGAGCCGTTTGCAGAATTACAATGAATCGATAAGTAATAATCGGCGCCCCAAGAATTCGCTTCATTTGTGCGCTGATCCAAACTTTTAGAAACATCGCTTGTACGGCTCATTTTTACCTCAACATTCTCATAATCATTTAGTAAAATCGTGCGTATTTTAATGGCAATATCTAAAGTAATCTCTTTTTCCTTCAATCCATTTCCTTGCGCCCCTGGATCGGAGCCTCCATGTCCCGGATCTAAGTACAGTTTCATAAGATATCCTCCCATTTATTTAATTCATTTTACCTCTATAGGGTATGAAGAAGAATAGATTTTAATGAAATAAAACACTATTTTCCCGCTACAAAGATAATAGTCATCATGGATATCAGTCTCATTTCAAGCAACATAGTTCATGGGTAAATAGAATCAATTAAATGATTAATATTGCCAATAAAGTATATGAATGCCTATGAATATGGTGTATATTTAGAACTAGATAAATAAGTACTTTATTTGGGAGAGGAATAAGATGAAAAAGGTTGTTCTGTTATTTATGGTTTTTGGACTTATTTTTAGTATGTTGCCTGCTTTAGCGAGCGCGAGTACAGGGAATGCATCCGTCACTGTTGACAAATTGAATGTGCGGGAGAACCCGAGTAAAACGGCGCGCGTGATCGGTTCTTTGAAAAAAGGCCAGGGGGTGTACGTCTATGAGACGAATTCTGGCGGCTGGTCGAAGATTAAATATAACAATAGGGCAGGATATGTAGCAGCAGGATATTTAAAGTTTGCGGACAGCTATTCACCTGCGCCAGTGACAGGCACGGAGATGATTGTGAACGCGTCAAAGCTGAATGTGCGGGCAACACCTAGCCCGAAAGGAAAAGTCATCGGATCATTCCCAAGAGGAGCGACTGTCTATGTGTACGGCACAAGACCAGGCGGCTGGTCGGAAGTCCGTTATAATGGGAAAGTGGGCTTCGTTGCTTCCGCTTATTTAAAAGCACCGTCTCCTTCAGTGAATTATGAGTATGTTCAGGAGAATATGTGGGTTGATGCCAGTTCATTAAGAGTGCGGGCAACACCGAGTCCAAACGGAAAGATTATCGGTTCGCTGCCGCGTTACGCCGATGTGTACGTACTTGGCGTATATTCAAACGGCTGGGCAGAAATCTATTACAATGGGAAGTATGCCTACGTTTCCTGGGAGTATTTAAGGTATTAACAATAAATTCATACAGTTGTAAAACGGAAATAGAAGATAAACCTTGCTATAATAGAATGAATAATAGCGAAGGGAGGAAACGGGAGTATGGCTAATCTGCCAAGTTGTCCAAAATGCCATTCAGAGTACACGTACGAAGATGGAAACTTGCTTGTTTGTCCGGAATGTGCGTATGAATGGAATCCAGAATCCGAAGCGGAAACGAATGAAGAGCAAAAGGTCGTCAAAGATGCTAATGGAAATATTTTAAATGATGGCGATACGGTTACCGTCATCAAGGACCTGAAAGTAAAAGGAAGCTCGTCCGTTCTCAAAATCGGTACGAAAGTAAAAGGGATCCGTTTAGTTGACGGCGACCATAACATTGACTGCAAAATTGACGGTTTTGGAGCGATGAAGTTAAAATCGGAGTTTGTTAAAAAGGTATAAACGTGATCTAGATAAAGGTTAGGATACCTAGAAACGAACAAAGGCAGGGAATCATTTATTTGGTTCCCTGCCTTTGTTATTTCAAATGAATCATTGAATAATGAAACGGCAGCCGCCGCTTTTTTTCTGATTTTATTGATTATCTATAAGACTATTGTCTGTGATAAAATAGAACTATTATAATAAATGAAGGAAAGGAAGTATTATGAATAAGTGGTTGATGTTTATCATTTCTTGTATTTTTATAGGCACTGTATTTTCCCCAGCAAAGGTGAATGCTGCAGCCAGGGTGTTTGATGATGTGTCGCCGAAACATCGGGCATACGAAGCGGTTTGGAGTCTAGCATCAAAGGGAGTATTTGAAAAGGATGAGGATGGAAAAGTCCGGCCTGGAAAATATGTGACTCGGATGGAAGCAGCAGTGATGACAGCACGAATTCTTGGGTTGAAGAGAGAAACCAATCATGCAGGTTTTCGTGATGTGACCGTGTTAAACAAGAATTATAATGAAGTGGCTGCACTTGCGGAGAGGGGGATTTTGCAGGGATTTACAGACCGGACGATGCGGCCGAATGATATTTTAACAAGGGCACAGATGGCTAAATTAATCGTTGATGCATTCGGATATGAGCGAAAAAAACAGTTTACATTGCCATTTAAAGATGTGAAAGTGTCTCATTGGTCTGCTCCATATATTGAAGCTCTTGTCCGCTATAAAGTAACATCGGGAACGAGTACCACCACATTTTCCCCGGATCAAAAGCTGACACGCGCGGAATTGATGATGTTCTTATATCGCGCGCACCAGGCAAAGGCAGTAGATGAATACAACGATCAAGAGCTATTTAATTTAATCAGTGAAGTACAACATAAAGCTAGTTCGATTATCTATTATTACTTGTATGTGAATGTTTCCTGGGAAGATAGTATGGATGAATTAAAAAAGACCCGCCCTCTTTTTTCCACATTTAAAAAGGAATTAACTCCTTTTGCAGAAGGAAAAATGCTTGAAAGAATGGAAGCCTATTACAAGGTTACATGTATCTATTGTGACTGGCTCGTTTACGACGAAGTATATGATAGTGGACTGCCGTATGATATTTTAGAGAGAAGCAGTGAGAAGATTAAAGTAACACTTCGTTATCCACAAGGCCTTGAGGAACCCCATGCAGAGACGTGGACGCTTGTGAAGCGGAACGGCCAATGGAAAATGAGTCAATTACCTGATTACATGTCAGCAGATGAAGAGCCGTTTCATCTGACTATTGCAGAAGCGGAAAAGTATTTGATTAGTCAATACGAAAATACCTATAGACATGAAAAGTACCGTGAATACGTTCAAGATATTTATTATGTTGAAACCGACCGCAAGGGAAACTATGAATTCGTGGTTAATACAAATATGGACGATTACTACGTTTCTATCGATCCGGCAACAGCCATAACCCAAGAATTATAATAAGTAGATCTCTTCACCTGTAAGAGTCCTATTGAATAAAAAGAGGGGAAATTTGCTTAATGAGAGCGCTCCTTTTTTACTATTCAAAAAAAGCCAATGAACAAGACCTGACGGCTATGTTCATTGGCTTTTATTATGAGGATTTTTTATTCATTTCTTTTAAAGGATTATTTGAAAAGATCCGGATAGACGGTTTTGGCAGTCAGTTCGACGGCTTCACCGATACGCGGGCCTGGACGAGACATGATCTCGGTATCGAGGGAGTAGATTTTCTCGTTTTTCACCGCATTGATTTGATCCCAGCCGGCACGGGATTTGAATTCTTTCACTGGATCTTCGCTGCCTGGTGTTAAGATGGTATCCGGGTTGCGTTTTACAATTTCTTCTTCAGAGATCTTTACCCAGCCCTTTTGATCAGCAAACACGTTTTCGACACCAGCGTTGTTCAATATTTCTTGCTGGAATGTTTCGGAGCCAGCTGTGAAAATATCAGGAGCAGGGCTGACTTCATAGTATACTCTTTCCTTTTCTTTTACACTAGCGATTTTCTCTTGCACATTAGCGACTTGTTTTTTAATGCCAGAAACGAGTTCGTCGCCTTTTTCCTTCACACCCATGACTGACGCAATTTGTTCGATGTTGCCATACACGTCTTCGAATGTTTGCGCAGAACTAATGACAAACACAGGAATACCTGTGTCTTCCAGTTGTTTAATTCCTTTATCGTCACCGTTTGTGTAAGCAATGACAGCATCGGGATTTAAGGCAATGACTGCTTCAGCGTTGACTGTCATAGTGTCACCTACACGTTTAATCTTTTTCGCTTCTTCCGGGTAGGTATCATACTCAGTTGCGCCGACAATTTTGTCGCCTGCTCCTAAAGCAAAGAGAATTTCTGTATTACTTGGCTGCAAGGAAACAACCGTTTCCGGCACTTTTTTCAACGTGATTTCTTTCCCTCTGTCATCAGTAACTGTATAAGATGTTTCTTCTTTCTTTGTTTCTTTTGTAGATGAAGAGTCATTGCCGCAGGCCGTTAAGAAAATAAGAAAAAGCGAAGCAATCAAGCTGTATAATAACGTTTTCTTCATTGATTATTCCTCCGTCTATAAACATTTATGAACAACCTTTCGTATTTTCCGTGGTGTAAAAAATCCATAAAAAAAACCACCCAAGAACGTTGGCCGGCAGTCGTCATCAATAAATATATGTATAGATGCAAAGTTGCCGTACCATCCTCTTAACTTCCGAAGAGCATAATACGATAGAAAAAAGGCAGGTATCCTGGCTTGTGCATCCATTTACTTTAAGAGCCTTCCCATTTGATATCGTTCGTTTCAAACAGTGGCATTGTTCTTATTTCATCAGCACTTACAGTTGCGGAAACAGCTTCGGATTTACACCGAATTCCCTTTTTGACTGAGCAATCAGTTCCTTTTTTCTGCACGGTTTATTCACTTAGAGAATATTATACCACTTTATAGCCGGCATTTTTTAAGAAAATCAAATTTTTTCTCTTATTATGCTTTTGTGAAGGAGAGGCCATCGATTTGTGCGCTGACTTTTGAATGTTCTGCGCGGCAATCATGATGGTATGCACGGGAATAGGTGAAATGCGCGCGGTATATAAACTTGTGCGCTGCTTATTCAAGTTTGTGCATCTATATTGCGAGTTTCTGCGCACTTATGTCCGTTTTATGCGCGGCACTTACAGAAATGTGCGCGCCGCTGACCATTTTGGGACAACCTTATTGAAAATTTTTCCACATAAATGTCCCATCCCAGAATAACATGTACTGAACGCAGACTTTTGAGGGGAGGGGACGAATGTGGATAGATTCTTGTCGTTCGATAAAATGGTTACACCAACAATTATTAAAATTATTTTCTGGGTTGGGGTCGTGATGTCTGTTCTTTCTGGAATCGGCACGATTGCTGCGGGGATCAGTTCTCCTTATGGCAGCGGATTAGGTGTGATCATGGGGCTGTTAACGCTGGTCATCGGTCCATTATTAGTGCGTGTGTATTGCGAACTTCTTATTATCTTTTTTAAAATGCACGAGTCCTTGAAAAGGATTGAAACACAGCTTTCCAGTCAGCAGCAATCACAAGAGTAAGAGAAGGGATACCGCCATTTTTTATTATTTTATCTTAAATAGGAAAAAGTCCGCTCTAAAAGGTCACGAAAGATGACGCTTTTAGAGCGGCTTTTTTCTTTTGCATGGAATTTGCGTCCAATATAGGCTGCAATCAAGGCATGTTTGAAGAAGCTGAAGAAAAACGAGCCATCCACTCTTCATCAGAAGAATGGATGGCTCGTTTGATCATGAATGATTTATATATGATTTCGGTAAATAATGTATGAAAGTCTATCCTTGTATCGGCCCCGCCTACGCCAAATACGATGATGACCACGCGTGTCATCCAACCTACTTATAGTATATGTGAAAACGCTTACAGTGTGCAATGCTTTTTCTTTTGCAAGTTTCGACAAGGTGCCTGCTCCGACAGAAGGTATCGGAGTAGGAGCTGTTATGGTAAGGTATACATAGTTTATTAGGAAAAAAATTCGGCGGTTACTTTCAATAATATATACGTCCGTTGTTAATAGGTTAGGTGAAGGAGATTGAAAGGGTTATTCGTTAAAATAATACTAGGGTTGTGTATTGTTCTTACTTTGTCCTCGATGTTTGAAAGAAGTTATGCAGAAGGAGCCGGTTTTTCCCGTTCATATGATCAAGCACAATGGTTGAATGGACCATTGTATGAAGCTGCAGAAACCTCGGTTCGTTACAAATATCGTGCTGCCTATATAGCGGCTGGATATTTCCAAGCGGTCAAGCGTGTGATGATGCCGATCGATCATCAAAATGGTTTGATCCTGGCCTTTGGTGACAGCAATACACAGGGAGCCAACTGGCAGGCGAACGGCTATGATGTGAAAGACAAATGGGTGAATAAGCTTGCACAAAGCCAAGCAGTCATCAATGCTGGGATCGGCGGGAATACGACTGAACATGGCCGGATCAGGTTTGAAAAAGACGTGCTCAGTAAGCATCCACAAATCGTGCTCATTATGTTTGGAACGAATGATGCTGCATTGGATGATAATGGTCAGCCGCAAGTATCCAAAGCGCAGTATGAGGAAAATATCAACTATTTCGTTGACACATTGCAAGGGCGCGGGATTGATGTCATTTTGATGACGACCATCCCTGTCATCGAACGCTACTATTATTCTAGAAATGACGGGAATTTGTATAGTCCATACGGCAGTGCCAGAAGATGGCATGATTCTTATAACATGATCGTCAGAAAAATTGCCAAGGAGAAGCACGTTCTTTTAGTCGATCATTACCGAAACATCACCGAACCGATGAGGGGCGTGAATGATCAAAAGTTAATCGACTCTGGACTAATCGACGCATCTGGCACACATTTTACTCCAAAGGGAGCGGCCTTCATTTACCGCCGCATCCATCTTGCCGTTCAATGTCTGTCAATCTTTAACAGCGGGATCAACTAACAGAAAAAGCAGGAGAGCGATCACATGAGATAAGTGATCGCTCTCTTTTTGGAGTTTGTGCAGGAGCGATACAATCATTTTCCTTGTTGTTGCAGTCGTTATCGGTTGCTTTGCGGTCGAAAATACAGGAAATACAGTCGGCCCCGCGCACGTTTCGGGCGGAAATCCTGGAAATGCGGTCGCGCCGCCGCCGTTTCATTTCTTACTATCCCACTAGGCAAAAGATGTTTATTATTGTATAATAAAATAGTTACCTAAGCTAACTAATATTCCATAAGGAGTGTTTTTTATCAAGACGTATCAACGGTTTTTTCAACAATTTATGCTGTTGTACCGGCCTTTTGAGCATCAGCTGAATCTGTTGCTAGGTGATCACGGATTATATAGGGCGCAATGGACGGTTTTGTACTACTTAATGAATGAGGGGCCTGCAACGCTTGTCGAGCTGGCTGGCTATCAACGTGTGGAGAAACCGACGATGACGCGGACGGTGCAGCGACTGGAAGAGATGGGATATGTGACGCCGATTCCCGGAAAGGATAAAAGGGAAAAAAGAATGCAGCTGACCGAGCTCGGCCGCAGTGTATACAAGGAAGTCCGCGTAACGGTTGATGAATTTGAACAGGAAATTTTAAAAGGGATTTCTGAGGAACAACAGCTCGAGAGCATTCGCGTGATGGAAGAGATCCGAAACAATATAGCTAAATAAGGAGAGGGACAGATGAGTGAGTTCAAACCAAAACTATGGACAAAGGATTTTATCGTTGTGTCCTCGATCAACTTTTTTTTGACGTTAATTTTTTATTTATTGATGGTGACGATTGCTCTCTATGCAGTCGATGAGTTTCATGCATCGACGAGTCAGGCTGGGCTTGTCACAGGTATTTTTATTATCGGAACGTTAATCGGACGCCTATTTATCGGCCGGAAGATCAATGACATTGGCCGCAGGAAAACACTGTTTATCGGATTAATTTTATTTATTTTGGCGACGGGTCTGTATTTTGTCAATTTCGGCCTTGGTTTCCTGCTGCTGAATCGCTTTATTCATGGCATCACTTTAGGAGTAGCGAGTACGGCGACGGGTACGATTGTGGCTCAAATTATACCGGCCGCACGAAAAGGGGAGGGAATCGGCTATTATACGATGAGTGCGACGCTTTCGACAGCGATTGGTCCATTTATCGGGTTATTTATGAGCCAGCATACGACCTTCTCTATGATCTTTAGCTTCTGTCTGGCATTAGGAATCATGAATGTATTGATTGCGTTTTTGGTAAAGATCCCGCCGTTGGAAGCGACAGCAAAAGCCTCGGGTGTCAAAGGGTTCAAGCTATCGAGTTTTGTTGAGCCGCGGGCTCTGCCGATTGCGTTCGTCACATTGACTGTTGCTTTCTGTTATTCAAGCGTTCTTTCGTTTATTAACTTCTATGCCATGGAGATTCACCTTGTCAGTGCAGCCAGCTTTTTCTTTGTTGTGTATGCCGCAGCGACGTTAGTATCTCGTCCATTTACAGGTCGTTTAATGGATATCAAAGGGGCTAATTTTGTGATGTACCCGGCATTTGTTCTTTTTGGTGCGGGCATGCTGCTGCTCAGTACGGCCAGTCATAGTATCACATTGTTACTAGCCGGCTTCCTCATCGGTCTTGGCTTCGGCAACATGCAGTCCACTACCCAGGCAGTCGCCGTGAAATTGACACCGCCGCACCGTATGGGACTGGCGACATCTACGTTCTTCATTTTCCTTGATGCCGGCCTTGGTTTTGGTCCGTACGTGCTTGGATTCATCATTCCATCCACTGGATACAGAGCGTTATACGTAGGTCTCGGTATCGTCGTCTTCGCCTCGGCCATTCTGTATTACTTCCTTTATGGGAAAAAGGAAAAAGAGTTGGAGATGAATGCTTCAGCGTTAGTATGATATGCGCGCATATTCCCTTCATTCCCGCGCACAAATTGGATGGGAGCGTGCATAAACCTGCGGTTCCCGCGCACAAATCTTCTGACGCCGCTCATAACATTCAAGCACAAAACTAAGGAGGGTATCCCAGATGGGGTACCCTCCTTTCATCATGTCGTTATAGCTTAAACGTTTTAACCATGTTTTGCAGTTCGTTGACGAGCTGGTGCAGCTGTTCGATCGAAGTGTTTACTTTTTCGACATCCTTCGCCTGCTGGTGCATGATCGTTGAGATTTCTGAAGAAGCAGCTGCTTGTTCTTCAGAAACAGCAGAAATGTTTTCAATTTCACTCGCTAAATGCTCTACTTCTTTATTTAAAGTCATGATGGAGTCTGAATGCTGGCCCATTTGTTTAGAAATTTCATAGATAGACTGAGACAAATGCTGAATAGAGTCGTGAACTTTTGTGACAGCATTTGTTTGTTCGCCAGTTGTTTCTTTTACTTGAGCCATGGCATCGACAGTCAGTGTCGTATCATGATAAATATCTTGAACCGTTTGGCGGATGTGATCGGTCGCTTCCTTTGATTGATTCGCTAATGAACGGATTTCATTGGCGACGACAGCAAAACCTTTTCCAGCTTCTCCCGCGCGTGCCGATTCGATGGCGGCGTTTAAAGCGAGTAAATTCGTTTGATCAGCAATCGTTTGGATCGTTTGCAAGACTTCTACAATATGCTCCGTTTTTTGATTGAGCTGGTGAATGACCGTTTCAATGTGTCCAGTCGCTTGTTCATTTTTTTCCGTCGTCGTGACAAGGTTTTGTAAAATAAGGATGCCATCTTGTTGTTCATTCATCATCTGGCGGGCTGCATTCTGAATGTGTTCCGTCGTTGAGGCTAACCCATGAAACTCTTCGGATAAGTGCCGGGTAATAGAAGCACCATTATGAATGAATCGGGCCTGCTCGTTATTCCCGATGGCGATTTCATCTACAGATGTCGTCACTTCTTCAGTAGAAGCGGCTGTTTCCTGTGACGTGCTGGATAATTCAATCGAAGCTTCACGCACTTTGTTAGAAACATCGTGAATACTCGTCGCCATTCCGTGCAATTGTTCCGTCATTAAATTAAAATTAGCGGCTGCTTCGCCCACTTCATCATTATGAATGATGTCCGTGCGCACTGTTAAATCCCCATTTTGGACTTTTTTCATATCCCGTACTAAAAGGCGCATAGGCTTTGTCAGTTGTCCGCTTAAATATAGGGAGAGCAGGATACTAATCAGAATACTGATGATCGCGACAATCCAGATGAGCTTGCTGATGAAATGAACGTTTTTATATACTTCTTCTTTTGGAGAAGCCAGCAGTAAATATTGTCCATTTGCCAGTCGGCTAAAGGAAACAATTTCTTCCTGTTTGCCCGCATTTACAGCGGCCACACCAGAACCTTGTCCTTTCAATTGCTCAGAAAGTCCATGATTCACTTTTTCTAAAGTTTCTTGCTGTGTGTATGTAGGATGAATCAAAAATTGCTGATTTGCATTAAGCAGTGCACCGTAACTATGAGGAGATGTTTTCATGTTGGCCACGGCGTCGGAAAAAAGATCAAAACGAATATCCATCCCAACCACACCGATTTCTTCCCCATCTTTAAACAATGGAACAACATAGCTAATCATTTTAACATTGATATTTTCATTGTTGTAAGGGTCGAGCCACGTGCCCTCTTTCGCCTTCATTGGAACGTAGTACCAGCCAACGTGTTCGATATCAGACGGGTCATATTGGCTGAAATCCGTCGGAACTAATTGTTCAATTGTGCCGTCATTGTTCGTATCCGCGTGGAACAGACCTGAAGTCGGCGCAGTGTATGTAGGGTTAAAGCGAATGTAAAAAGCCATCGCCCCTTCTGTCTGTTTAGAAAACTGATCCGCAATCGGCCGCACTTTTTCTTGGAAGGATGCGACATAAGCTGGATCGGTTTTAAGTGCTTCCACATCATCCAGCATAGCAAGTGTTGTGACAGCTAAACCATCGACGGATGATTGGATTTTTTCAATCGTTACATTTAAGCTTTTCGAATGATTATCAACAGAAAGCTTGGCATGTTCAAACGCATATTTTTCTAAAAGCTCCTTGCTTTTCGTGACACTTACTGTGCCCATGATCGCTACGATCAGAAGCGAACAAGCCGTCATAGCAATCATCAGCTTATGTCCCATCTTTAGGCCTCTTTTTGATTGGCTTCTACCCATCATACCCCTCCATAAATAACCAAAATTGCGAAAATTTTTAACACGTCTATCATACTATGGACCTTGTTTTGTGTATATATGATAGTCCAAAAGTTTTTGTTTTTATTTCGTAAATTTCTTGGGAAGGAAAAATAAAGAGATTACTCTCTCTTAATTAAATTTGCGATGCTCCTTTCGACATTAAAGTAATTCCATCTACCTATTTTTCACTTTCAATCTATAAATTTTTTAAGAATTCACCGATATAGACAACGTACAATCAAAGAAATTTGATGTCACAAAGCTATAGGGGCTAAGGAGACCGGGGATTGATAGTTGTTTTCAACCAGCCCGATCGTGTTACTCTATGCCAGCCAGCTGCCATTGCCCGAAGAAAAAGAGGAGGAAAAGGGAATGTACAAAAAAATGACACCAGTGGCCGCCGCGGTTCTCGCAGCAGGAATGATGTTATCAGGTCCTGCCTACGCATCACCAAAGGACGATGCACACACGGCACACAGCACAAAAGTGAAAGAGCAGGAAAACAAAAAGGATCAAAACAAACACCAGGACAAACATCAAGACAAACAGCAGCACGGTCAGATGAAGCAGCTGCAATCGATTGACAAACAGTTAGATAAAATTGAAAAAGTATTAATCAAGTATCAAACAAAACTAACTGACATTGAAGATAACGACGATGATCAAGTAGAAGATGGGGCAGAAACGGAAGATAAACAGGACGCTGAAGAGCAGACAGAAGAAAAGCCAGCAGATGAAAGCACGACTGATGGTGAAAAAACAGAAGAGCAGCCTCAAACGGATGAACAACCTGTGAGTGAAACTGTCGAAAATAAAGCGAAAGCCAGCTCAGAAGAAATAATAACAAATGAAACTGTACAACCGACTGAAGAAATAGAAGACAATGAGCTGACAGACACAGGGGATCAAGAAGAAGCGGAAGCAGAAGATGATGATCAAGATGCAGACGATGACGAGGATGAAGTCGAAAATGAAGTAAAAGAGCACCCGGGCTACATGGGGAAGTTCAAGGCCCTTCATAACCGATTGAATGCTGTCACAAAGCAGCTGGATTCCTTGTCTTCCAGAGGAGCGGACAAAGCTGCTTTGAAGGAGCGCTATGATCGCATCGCTGCCCTTCATAAGGACATTGATGCTGTACTGGCAGCAATTACCCAAATTCAGGATAAAGTAAAAGAAGAAATTGACAAAGATGAGACCGTTGAAGAAAGAACACCTGTCAAAAATGCACCAGTTACGAAAGAATGGCGAATCAAATTTAGTAAAAAGCTAGATGCCGCCACACTGTCGGAGCTTGATATTGTCGTTCTAGATGAACAGCGTAACCTTGTAGAAACAACGTTCAGCTATTCAGATGCCACGAAAACAATCACCGTTTCACCGCTGCAGCCATACGAAGCAGGTAAAACGTATACACTTTACATCGGCAAAAAAATCTCAGATACAGCGGGCACAAACTTGAAAAATTCAGTGAAAATGAATTTTACAGTGAAATAAAATAAGGAAGAAGAGCGATCACGCAAGTAGGTGAATCGCTCTTCTTTTTCTGGAAATGGACAGGGGGAGACTAGAAAGGCAGATCATCCGGCCGCAAATGAAAGAAAAAAATGTGTGCAATCATTTTCGTCGTTCGTTTGATTAAAAAAAATCCACGATCCATCGAACAATCAGTCGGATTCCTAAAAACAATAATCGAATAGGCAGAAGCAGCAGTTCTGGAACCCAAAGAAGAAGGTCGAGAAAAAAATCACCGATAGAATAACGTTCATTATTTATCCGTCTTTTTTCTTTTCTTCTTAGCTTGACCATCTGGTATCCCCTCTTTCCGCTTTTATTGATGAAAAGGCACTGCAAAAATAGGTGTGCTTTCCAATGGACTCACTTACCTCGTAAGAAACATCTGTGTATAGTAGCGGTTATAGGCGCCGATGCCGATTTCAGTATACGATGGATTTAGAATGTTGCTTCGGTGCCCGGGGCTGTTCATCCATGATTCCATGACGTGTTCAGCATCCCATTGATTAGCGGCAATATTTTCTCCAGCCCATGTGTAGGTCAGGCCAAAGCTGTTCATCATTTGATATGGGCTTCCGAATATCGGTGATGTGTGGTTAAAGTACTCGTTGTCGTGCATATCTTTTGATTTTGTACGGGCGACAAAGCTGACATCAACAGCAAGTTTAAGCGGAGCAGCCCCATGTTTAGCCCGCTCTTGATTCACGATCTTCCAAATTTCATATTCGGTGCTGTTCACAGCGAAGTTTGGATCAATCGAATAAATAGGTTTGTATTCCGGTTCAGGGTCTTGATCAGGGCCAATGAAATTATCAATATTCAGCATAAAAATCGCCATTTGGCCGCGTGTTACAAGGCCGTCCGGATTATATTTATTGTTGCCTACTCCCGATGTTAAGCCGTTTGCTGCGAGTGCATTAATATAGGAAGCGTCTGGATGGGAATCCGGCACGTCCGAAAATGAGGAAGCTGGTTTTCCATGAAGAGATAGCGCCTTTACAACCGTGCGCGCCATTTCTGCGCGTGTCAGCTTCGTATCGGGATAAAATCGCTGTCCAGGCTCAAAGACGCCATTGTGAGTGTAGTAGGCAATGTACGGAAAGGCTGCCTGGTGGGGAGCCACATCGGTAAATGGCAATTCTGCTTCTTTGTATCCTTCTATTCCATGTACTCTTCCGATAAAAATAGCGCTTTGTGCACGTGTTACCGGCTCATTTTGGCGGAAGGAGCCATCAAGAAACCCTGAAATCAATTGACGTAAAGCCATTTCTTCTACTGCCTCATAAGCTTTTTCATTCGGATGTACATCCGGAAAGGCGGCTGCTTCTGCTTGTCCGCTCCATAGCAAACCACTTATCAGCGCCGTACATGCTAGTATTCTTTTCATCTTAAAACCTCATTTCTTTTTCTTAGGAAGCTGCTTTTGAGTTTCTGCAAGACCGTCCCCGTTATAAACTTCAAGAACTGAGAAGGATCTATTTTAGTAGATACGTAGAATGGGATCTTGTGAACCACTTTATTCCAGAAATAGAATAACATATTTAGTCGGAAATGAGGATCTTTTCAAGGGATTCTTCCTTTTTAGATGATCCAACTTCAGTGTCTATTTTCCAGGAGAGAAATCGGACAAATAAAGGTAAAAAAAGGTATTGACAAGGTAATTGACAATGATTATCGTTAATAATTGATAGAATAAAAAATTATAACGTCAGGGGTTTCAACTAATGAATAAAGTCATGAAAGCAACGGGGTTTTTATTGTTATCAGGTAGTCTTTTAGCGGGATGCGGAGAGACGGCACAGAAGGATGAGGAGAGCAAAGAGGTTAGCCAAATGACAGAACAGGCTAGTTCACTAGATAAAGAAATGCAGGCATATAAAGAGTTTTCTTTAGACCAGCTGGATCAATTTGTGATTGCTACAGAAGGATTTGTAGGGGCAGTCAAAGCGGGCGACGTGGAAAAGGCGAAAGAATTGTATGCGCCTGCACGGATGTACTTTGAACGCTCAGAGCCAATCGCAGAAAGCTTTGGTGATCTGGATCCCCGCATTGATGCGCGTTTAGCGGATATTCAAGAAGAAGGACAAGGCGAGGAAGAATGGTCCGGCTACCACAAAATTGAGCAAGGTCTTTGGGTGGAAGGAACGACAAAAGGATATGAAGCAATCGCTGATCAGCTGTTGAAAGATGTGAAAGAGCTTCGCGCGAAAGTGGAAACAGTGGAAGTGACACCTGACTTAATGATTACAGGAGCGGTGGATTTATTGAACGAAGTATCCACATCAAAGATCACAGGTGAAGAGGAAATTTACTCACATACAGACCTATACGATTTTAAAGCGAATGTAGAAGGAGCAGAGAGAATTTTCGAGATTTTCAAACCGAAATTACAAGAGAAAGATGCTGCTCTTGTGAAAACGTTAGAGGAAAACTTTGCGTCGTTGAATGATTTATTAGCAAAATATGAAGATGGCAAAGGCGGATACGTCTCTTATGAAACGTTGACGAAAGAAGATACGAAAGCCTTGTCAGAAGCAGTCGACCATCTAGGGGAACCTTTAAGCCAAATGGCCATCGTTGTGGAGTGAGATCAATGAGCAGCTCAGAAGAAAAATCTATTTTACAAAAAGAAGTCTCTCGTCGTGATGTGTTAAAGATGGCTGGGATTGGAGGGGCTGGGGTGATCCTCGGTGCTTCTGGTTTGACAGGCGCGTTGACGGCTTTCGGAGCAAATCCATTTGTTGATGATGATCAAGCGGCCGTCAATAAAATTAAATTTTATGATAAGCATCAATCTGGCATTTTAACGAAAGATCCGGAACACGTGTACTTTGTTTCTCTGAATTGTACAGCATCATCGAAAAAAGAGTTAAAAGAGATGTTTCAACTATGGACGACTTATAGTGTTCAATTAATGAACGGCCAATTAGTCGAGCCTTATACAGCGAACAAGCTGCTTCCAACGGCGGATACAGGGGAAGCCGCAGGACTCGATGCTTCTCATCTGACACTGACGTTTGGCGTGGGGCCGAGTTTGTTTGACAAAGAGGAACTTGGACTGCAGCATATGAAGCCAAAAGAGTTGAAGGACCTTCCTCATTTTCCGAAAGATCAGCTGGACCCGCACTATGTTGGCGGCGATATATGTATTCAAGCATGCGCAGATGATCCGCAAGTAGCTTTTCATGCCGTACGCAACCTTATTCGTGCAGCACGGGGAAAAGTAACGATGCGCTGGTCGCAAACGGGATTCAATTCTTATCAAGTGAAAAATAAGAAAAAGTTAACACCGCGCAACCTTTTTGCTTTTAAAGACGGCACAGGCAATCCCAATGTGGATAATCGAAAAGAGATGGATGAGGTCGTTTGGGTGCAGCCGGGTGAATCAACAGGCTGGATGACGGGCGGCACTTATTTAGTCGCCCGACGCGTTCAAATGCATATTGAAACGTGGGATCGTACGGCTTTAAGTGCACAGGAGGAGACATTTGGCCGGCACCGTGATACGGGCGCTCCACTCGGAAAAACGAATGAACATGATGAAATGGGGATTGACCGAACGGAAAATGGCAAGCGAGTCATTCCAGAGAACTCGCATGTCTATTTAGCGAAGCAAGTGAAAGACCGGATTTTGCGGCGCTCCTTTTCTTATTCAGACGGTATTCATCCGAACACGGGCGCTTTTGATGCGGGGCTGCTGTTTATCTCGTTCCAAAAACATCCGAAACAGTTTATTAACATTCAAAATAGCTTCGGACGGGTGGATAAATTGAATGAATATATTACGCACCGCGGCAGCGCTTTGTTTGCTTGTTTTCCAGGAGTAAAAAAAGGCAGCTATCTCGGAGCCGAGTTGTTTGGATAAGGGGAGGATTCGATGAAAAAACTAGGTATTCTTTTCTTGTTAATGCTGTATATCCTCTCCCCGATGCAGCTCGTGCAGGCGGAAGAAGATTACGGGGAGCTGTTTATTTCAGTCGGTGATGCAATGATGAAAACGAAAGCCGGCGACTGGGAAGCAGTAAAAGCATTGGCAGCTCAGTTACATCAAGACTGGGAGCAAGTGGATCAGACAGACAGCAAAGAAGCGAAACATGTAGAGCAGGCGATTGCTAAGATGAATAGAGCGTTAGGCAAACAGCAGCAAGAGCCGATGCTCGCCGCTCTATCTGACGTATCACATGCGCTCGTTGCTTTTGAAAAAGAACAAAATCCAGTTGATGAAGAAGCTCAGCGTCAAGAAGTCAAAGCGGCATTCACACCAATTTTGACAAATTTAAAAGCTGCTATTGAAGAGGAAAATGCAGAGGAAGCATACGCTCAGTATCAAAAGTTTCAGACGATGTGGACTCGAAAAGAAGGCATCGTCCGTGAGCAAAGTATTGCATACTACGGGAAAATCGAGACACAAACAGGTTTTCTGAGAATGGCATTAATGCAGGAAGATAAAGACTTCACCCAAATCCGAACGATCTATGACACGCTCGCGGACGCTGTCCAAGAATTTGTTTCCGGCAAAGAATTGAAAGTTGAAAACAAAAACTATTCCTTGCAGACGTTAATTGATTTGTTGGAAAAAGCAGATGGGGCGGTTGAGGATCAGCAGCCGAAAGCAGCCGTTCCGTTTTTGCAGGAGTTTTTAACGGTGTGGCCGTCTGTTGAAGGGGACGTACGGACGAGAAATGGAAGTTTGTATACGGAGTTAGAAAGTAACATTCCAGTCATTGCCGGCAAGCTTTCTTCAGGGACCGATGTGAAAGAACAGCAGAAGAAAATAAAGCAATATAAGCAGTCGATTGAACTGCTGCAGGAAAAAACAAGCTACACGATATGGGATGCTGCATTAATTATGCTTCGTGAAGGATTAGAGGCGCTGCTTATTGTCACAGCACTCATTGCCTTTTTACGAAAAGCAAATGCTTCTGATCAGCAAAAGTGGATTTGGCTCGGTGCTTTCGCCGGGATCATAATGAGTATCGCTGCTGCTGCCTTTATTAATATGACGTTTTCGGCGGCGGCAGCGGGTGCCAATCGGGAGGTCATTGAAGGGGTGACAGGGATCGTTGCCGTCGTCATGATGATTGGTGTCGGAGTGTGGCTGCACCAAAAGTCCAATATGAAAGCATGGAACCAATACATTCAGAAACAAATGGGTATGGCGCTTTCAACAGGAAGCATTGTCTCGATGGCATTCGTTAGCTTTCTATCGATTTTTAGAGAAGGGGCAGAAACGATTATTTTCTACATGGGAATGGCTCCTTCGATCAGCACAGGAAAACTGCTCGCCGGTATTGCCATAGCGGTAGTGATTTTGGCGGCGTTCGCCTTGCTGTTCCTGCGCTACAGTACGAAAATCGCTATCGGCCCGTTTTTCAAAGCCGCAACGATATTGATTTACTTTTTAGCGTTTAAAATACTTGGTGTAAGTATTCATGCGCTTCAGATCACCAACCAGGTTAGTACAACACAAATTCAACCGCTGCCGCTGATGGGCTGGCTCGGTTTTTATCCAACGTGGGAAACAGTGATTCCGCAGGTCATTCTTGTCATCATTATTTTGGTTACCGCCATACGGATTGAGAAAAAAGGGAAGTAACGATATAAAAGGAGAAGTGACAGCACTTCTCCTTTTTAATATGTAAATTCATGACTGCGATAGCTTTATAGGCTTACAGCCCGCCATTAAATGACTTTACTGTGCTAAATTTATTCAGTTTTTGCGGCATGCTTGTTGAGAAATTATATGGATGGATAATTTCAGGGATTTTTGAACCAAATATATTAGCAGCAGGTACTTTGTAAGCAAAACCAGCCCCATAATAATAGGATTGCCATACTAGCTCTGAGCAGTAAACATAACTTTGGTCTTTTGGATTGCTTGTGATTCGATAAGAAGTATTTTTACCTTTACCTTCAACCCAATAATCTAAAGCATACTTTGCTGCTTTCTTTGCATTAGTAGTCGAGTTTCCTCTAACCACTACTGTTTTAGGGTAAGCTGTATTGATCCATTCTGAAATGCTGATTGATGTCGCTGTTGCGCCTTTTGTTCTTATGTGTGCAATGTTTTTTCCATCCGGTAACACAATTCCGGCATGTCCAGTTACCCCGCTGCCCCCTTGTGTGCTTGAGGTAACTAAAATATCTCCTGGTTTAAAATCAAACCCCTTTACTTTGGCAGCGTGGGCTTGCTGTATTTCAAAGCCGCTAAACATGAAAAAGAAAACGAATGTCCCGATAAGTAGTTTTTTAAACATCATACTTTACCTCCTATTTACAAATCTGGATAATTGAAGTTTATCATATATTTCATAGTTTGATAATGCGTCTAATTTAATAATAGGAGTTAAGAGTTCTCATTTAGAAAAGGGGGCATGCCCCCCCTTTTCTAAATGAGAAAATTGGCTGCTGATTTTTATTCATGCTAAGCATGATTAGGGTGTAGATGAAGGAACATTAAAAACATTGGAATGAACGGATTCTTCGTAAATCGGTTCCATAGTAAACCCAGCGCCGGTTCCTCCAACGCCATCCGGATACGGAATTTCTCCCTACAAAGACGGGATAGAACCAGAAGCTTTGGCCGTTTTGAAGCCAAACGTATGTGTAGCGGAATAAACAGCCTCTGATCGCCCCTGGATCAACGGCAAAGGCGGAAGCTTGCTGCATCTGTGGTGTAAATGCTGGAGGAGGGGAAGATGGCGGTCCTCCTTGCTGCTGCCCGCCCTGTGGAAATCCTGGCGGTGGTCCCGGAGGTCCAGATCCTCCTGGGAAGCCCGGGGACTGACCTGGCGGGAAAAACGGAAATTGTCTGCTTTCGAATGCTAGCTCTTCTTCATCGAATGGAAAGGGGTAATAATAAAAATAATCATTGTAATCCACTGATGTTCATCTCCTTTTATATAGCACTACATGCAATGTATGCAAGGCGGCCGTGTTTGTGATTGTGAGCAAAGAAGAATGTATTGAAAAGTTGTTTGAAGAGGAGCGCTGGACGCATATGTATTCATTCCGTGGTAAAATGAAAAAGAAGATTTTTTCCATTTTTATTATTGAAGGAGGGAACAAGATGACAATGATGAAAGCAGTGAACACCATTCGAATCAAAAAAGGAAAAGCAGACGAAATACTTCCTCGCTTTGCTACACCGAAATCCGTTCATACATTTGAAGGGTTTGTGTTCATGGAAGTGTTGAAAAAAGAAAACAGCCCAGAGTATGACGAACTGCAAGTGTGTACAACATGGGAAGACCACACGTTTTTTGAGAAGTGGCGGGAAAGCAGATACGCTCAAAAAGCTCATGCTAAGAAAGAGGAACAAAAGCCAGAAGAGAGCCCAATCCTCAGCGCAGAATTAACGACGTTTGAAGTGGCAGTTCAGCATAAGCCAGCTGGGCAGGAAGCTTAACAAAAGAGATAGTCCTTTAAGCATATAATCACTTAAAGGACTATCTCTTTTATGAACAATAAAGTGTGATTTCAATAGACTACCAACCATAGTTCGTTTAGTGAAGACACACGTACTCATATGTTTAAAGTTTACTGGCCGTTTGATATAGGCTTTCAGCCGATTCTGCTACTTTTCTCGTATCGCTGCTGCTGGATTTGATCACTTGAGCTAGTTCTGTTACATCTGCTTCTACTCCATTCATGTGTCTATTGTTTTTTTCGATAGACATAAGAATCTGATGAAATTTCTTTTGTGTTTGCGCAGAATCTTCTAGTCCCATGTTTACTTTGTGTTTGACGTCAACAGTTGTATTCACGGCCTGGTTCGTCAATGATGCAGAGTCATAGACAAGCTGCGTAATTTGCTCGACGGAATGTTTGGATTGTTGGGCGAGTTTCCGGACTTCTTGAGCAACGACGGCAAATCCGCTTCCGTGCGTGCCAGCCCTGGCTGCTTCAATAGAGGCATTCAACGCCAATAAGTTTGTTTGTTCGGCGATTTGTTTCACCATGGCGATGATGTCTGTAATCTTGTCTGAGGAGGACTTAAGCTGGCCGATAATTTCTTCCATATGTTCTGTGCTCCCCGCGATGAACTTCATATGAGACTCTAGCTGTTGTACCATTTCATGTCCTTCAGCAGCATCCGCTTGAATTTGTTTAACGCTTTCTACGTTCGCATGAATGCTATCGCTTATCCCGCTCGTTCGTAAGTCTACCTGTTCTACAGATACACTCGTTTTTTCTGCTAGATCAGCAAGACCTTCACTAATATATGAAATTTTATTTTTTAGCTCCGACTTCACTTGTTCATATTGTTGGTCTCTTAATTTAGCATTTTCTTGTTCATATTCTTCCAAGACAATTTGCATTTCAAAGTTAATTAATTTTGAAATCGAGATCATTGCTTGTTCCTGTCTATCGTTGGAGGGAAGTTCTTTATTGACTACACGGATAATCACTTCCTTCACTTGTTGAAATGTACCCATGTACCATTTTGGTTCTAAGCCAATTTTAAAATGCATTTGTGCGACTTTGACCCGTTTTTCAATGGAAGGTGCATTGATCTCCCCATTGAACATTCCGATAATATAGGTGCTAAGTGTTTGCTTCAGACGGTCAATTGTGCTTCGTTCTTCGATGATCTGACGGAGAACTGGGACTGCTAGCACCTTGTTGTAGAAGACCGATACAATTTCATCGATATTCTTAGTGACCAAAGGCTGAAACGATTTAATAAGTGCTAAATCTTGTTCGGTTAAATCAATGAGCTCTATTTGTTTTTTTAATTCTGGATGTGTATGCAAATCGATCATTGGCATTTGCGTTGTTACATGTTCTGAAATAGAAGATTCTTCTTTTCTTTTATTTTTCCATTTAAAGAGTTTATCCAACTTCGATCTCTCCCACTTAGTACTGCTGCAATTTTTAGATAATTATTCCTCTTGTTCCATTAATATCAGACTTAAGTAGTGATGTCAAATGTTTGTATAATCTTTTCGTTGAAGGTTGTACAAGAGGGGATCTTCCTTTATGATATAGGTAAAATATCATAAAGATCAGGAGGAATCGCCCGTGTCGCAGTGTCATGCTTGTCACCCATTAGAACTATATTATGAAATTCGGTTTTTTGGAAAAGATAACTTAAATTACGTTCCTCAAATTGTGAATTATCTTCATACGAACAGGCTGTTAATTAATCATAGAAACGACATCATTGTTGTAAAAGAGTCTGGAATAGCGGGTTTATATGACTTTTTCTCCGATCACATGGATATGGATCATATTTCATATCGCATAGATGATCAGGAATGGAAACCGGTTCATGATGTACTGGGACTGATTGAGTTCAAATGGATTGATCAAGTGATTACTGAACAGTCTGTTACTTGTCACATTCAACCGATTGTAGATAGGAACGAACGGGTGGTCGCTTATGAAATGTTGTCTCGCTTTACGGATGATTCCGGTTGTTCCATTTCTCCCTATCAGGCTTTTTCTGCAGCAAGAAGAAGGAACCGAACGTATGCCCTCGATCGTGTTTGCCGTATGGCAGCTGTTCGCAGTGCTGCAATGATTAATAAGAAAGTATTTATTAATTTTATTCCTACTGCTATCTATTCACCCGAACATTGCTTAAAATCAACCGTCCGTTTAGCTGATCAACTTGGAATTGAACCTTCCCAATTTGTGTTCGAAGTAGTGGAAACAGAAAGAGTAGAAGATATAGAGCATTTGAAAAAAATACTAATGTACTATAAAGAGAAGGGGTTTCATTATGCTTTAGATGATGTCGGGGAAGGGTTTAATACACTTGAGGTGTTGGAAGAGCTGTCTCCCCACTATATGAAATTAGATATGAAGTTTGTACAAGGCGTTTCTAGGGACCTGCTGAAGCAAGAAACTGCGGAAACGATATTAAAAGCAGCTGCACGGGTGGGGGCCGTTCCTCTTGCTGAGGGGATTGAAGAACGGGAAGATTTTATATGGCTAAAAAACAGGGGATATAAGTTATTCCAAGGTTACTTATTTGGCAGACCTTCTGCCATTTCTGAAGCGCTATAGAAAATGAGCTAATAGAAAAAAGCCGATCATGCTTACTCATAAATCGGCTTTTTACCTTTAATTTTGTCCGGATGCTCCGTCAGGGAAAGAGGGAATGGGGGACTTCTTAGTATGTCTCCGTTGAAACAAGAAGCCTAGTACAAATCCGTATAGACTGTGACCGATAAGCCAATACCATAAAGCGGGTAAACTTGTAACGGGAGGCGTTCTGACTGATAAGACTGTCGTTGGAAAGAGAAGGCATCCAATAGTAAAACAAGTGCCTATGCAGAACAAAATAATATGTTTACTCGATGTGATTCGCTGATAAGTCATAACAAGTAATAGGCAGAAGCTTAGTAAAATGGAAATGATGAGATGAAACCCCACCTCCACGATTTCGGGGAAACGATATTGGTTAATAAAAGGGATATAATCGACGTTCAATAAAAGGGTGTAGACTTTCAAGGAAGTTGTTTCTTCCACTATTTTAAGGAAAATAGCTAAAAGGATTCCAGAGAAAAAGCCATATAAACCGGCTTCTCGTATGCTTTTTTTGTTCAAACTTTTCTCCCCTCTGATCAACATTGGATTTTTCTATTATTGATACCAAAATCAAGATCATCCGTCAAGTGATTGTACAATGTTTGATTTTAAACATTGTACGAAGTAGGTGTATACGATATACTTTGTTTGGTAAAAAATGTGTATGGATGATTTGAGTAGGTTGTTCGAGAGGATGAAAATGATGAGTCAAGCTTACACAAATGGGCTGTATTATATAAAACAAGTGGCTGAAATGACAGGAATGTCAAAACAGGTAATTCGTAAATGGGAAGAGAGATATGGCTTGATACAGCCGATAAGATTGGAAAATGGGTATAGAATGTACAGCGAAAAAGATATAAGCATTCTTTTGACAGTCAAAGAATTATCTGAGCAGGGACATTCCATTAAGCAGGCTGCTGCATTGGCAAAAAAGAAGCTTACATCTATAAATATGAATCTCTCCCGTGAACAGGAATCGACTCTTCACTATAAAGAATGGAATGATTACGTTTTGCAGATGCTCCAAAAGGGAGCCCATTGTGATGAGTTAGAACTAACGCTTATTTTACAGCAGGCGTATTATCAGCTCGGATTGGACCGGTTTATAAAACTTGTTGTTATTCCGTTTTTGACACAAGTGGGAAGCCGCTGGGAGAAGGGAGAATGGAGCGAATATCAAGAGGCACTTTCAAGTCTTGTCGTACGCGACTTTTTAGTGCAAATACGGCGAAACTATCAATGCAGACAAGAAGCCCCCTTAATTGTAGGTGCATGTCTTCCATATGAACAGCATGAAATTCCCCTGCATATACTATTGCTGCAATGTATGATGAAAGGCTGGAAAACCATTTTGATCGGGGCTTCTCCAGCTCCAGGCTCGATCGAATCACTCGTACAGAAGCTGAAGCCTGCCAAAGTTCTTCTGTCTGCCGTTACGACGATTCCTTTTGAAAAAGATCCACACCTTGTTGAAAACCTTGACCAGTTCGCTGCTGAAAATCAGAAGACCCAATTTTATCTTGGCGGCGCCGGTGCCATTCAATATTTGTCGGACAAGGCATTGCGGGCCATTTACGTGACAAACTCAATTGAAGAAATCGCAGACAGTAGTGAAAAATAACAAAAGGAACCAAGACCACTGTCTTCGGTTTCTTTTTTATTTTTGAACATACAACGAAGTAATCGTTGATATGCAATATATATATACACATATATGCTTCGCTGTTTGGTGAATTTTGTGAACAGGTTTTGCGTGTTTATGAAAAAAAACGTAAAAATATGCATATCACTATGGTGGATTTCTGCGAGATACACTAAATATTTAGTATAAATTTTTTTTATAAAGGGTATTAAAACCTTCAATGATGAGGAAGAAAAAACTGTGATACTATAAAAAAAATAAATATTTTGAAAAGAAAATCTGTATCTTGCCCGTTACTTTTATGGTGTAAGCGGATACAAAGAAAGCCGGTCAGAATCATTCAGCATAATAGGAGGAGTGTCGTTCGTTGAAAAGATGGGATTTTATACAGAGTGTTAGTAAAGAATAATAAATCATAACAGAGTAAGGAGAGTATGCATGAAACGAATAATTATTCTTTTATCCATTATTCCTTTTATTGGTTCATTAGTGGTGCTGCCACTTATCAATAAAATAGATGCCTATGTACTCGGCATGCCGTTTCTCTTCTTTTGGGTGACGATATGGACGGTATTAATCAGTGGTTTTCTTTGGCTGATTTATAAGTTAGATCCTAGTAATTTGGAGGATGTGGATGAATGAACAGTGCACTTATTGTCATTTTATTGTTTTTATTGCTGTCGATCTTTTTAGGTATTAAAGCGAAAAAAGGAAAACAGATGGACCTTGATGAATGGGCAGTCGGCGGCCGCGGATTTGGTGCTTTTATTATTTTTATCTTGCTTGCCGGTGAGATGAATACGACGTTTACTTTCCTTGGAGGGAGCGGCTGGGCTTACGGGAAAGGGGCACCCGCTGCTTATATGATCATTTATTTGCCACTTTCTATTATATTCATGTACTGGATTGGACCAGCGATTTGGAAATACGCACAATCTAAAAAACTTGTATCTCAGCCAGACTTTTTTACAAGTAAATATAATAGTAAATTTTTGGGGGTTTTAGTGGCTGTTATTGGTGTGATCGCTATGGTTCCTTATCTTGTTCTGCAGCTGAAGGGTCTTGGAATTATTGTATCCGCTGCCTCTTATGGCTCCATATCCCCTTCTGTCGCGGCCGTTTTGGGAGCAGCCGCGCTTACGGTTTATGTCATGGTATCAGGGATTCACGGTTCTGCCTGGACGGCTGTGTTGAAAGATTTTATGATCTTTTTCATCGTTCTCTTTTTAGGGATTTATTTACCGCTTCACTACTATGGAGGCATTCAGCCAATGTTTGAAGCAGTAGAAGAAATGAAGCCGGGTTTTTTCCACTTGCCTGATGAGGGACTTAGTGTTTCTTGGTTTATCTCTGCTACTTTATTGAGTGCGATCGGGGGCATCGCATGGCCGCATTTGTTCAATGCGATTTATTCTTCAGAAAGTGCCAAAGCGATACGGAAAAATACGATTATGCAGCCGATCTATTCTTTGATGTTGCTTTTCGTCTTTTTTGTAGGATTTACTGCGATCGGACAAGTACCTGGACTAGAGGGACCTGACACAGATTTCGCATTGTTAAAACTGTCGATTATGAAATTTGATCCATGGTTTGTCGGTTTAATTGGGGCCGCAGGATTGTTAACAGCGCTCGTTCCTGGTTCGATGCTGTTAATGGCAACGAGTACCTCTCTTTCGTTGAATGTGTATAAAGTGATGGTGCCGTCTGCGACTAATCAACAAGTGACGAAGACCGCTAAATATTTGGTTCCAGTCATTGCTTTAATTGCGACATATTTTACAGTGAATGGCGGAAATACAATTGTTACGCTGCTTCTTCTCGGCTACGGTTTTATTTCTCAAATCCTGCCGGCATTGCTGTTTAGTTTTTTAAAGCGTAACTTTGTGAATAAATATGGTGCCATTGCAGGAATGATCACTGGTGTCGCTGCTGTGATGTATACGACATTTAATAATTCTTCCTTTGGGACGTTGTTCCCTTCACTGCCCCAAGTCATTAAAGATTTAGATATCGGAATTGTCGCGTTAGTATTAAATACAGTAGTAACCATCGTTGTCAGCTTGGCTACGCAAAGTGTGACGGCGAAAGAAGTAAAAGTTGGAAAGGAATCTTTATCATGATCCATCACTTATTAGCGAAACTAGATAATTTATATTCTGAGATGGTTGATTTCCGAAGAGATCTTCATATGTATCCTGAAATTTCGTTTCAAGAAGAAATGACTCCTAAAAAGATTGCTGCGTATTTGGAGAAGCTGGGATTAGAAGTACGTACAGGTGTGGGCGGCAGAGGGGTTGTCGGATTGTTAAGAGGCGGAAAGCCCGGTAAAACGGTCGCTTTACGCGCTGACTTCGATGCGCTGCCGATCCAAGATGAAAAAGAGATTGAATATAAATCTCGGATTCCTGGAGCTATGCACGCTTGCGGTCACGACCTTCATACTGCAGCGCTTTTAGGAGTGGCTAAAGTATTGAGTGAAGTGAGGGAAGAAATCAGCGGAAATGTCGTTTTCGTTCATCAGTTTGCTGAAGAATTGACACCCGGCGGCGCTAAACCAATGATTGAAGATGGCTGTTTAGATGGAGTGGATATTATTTATGGAGCGCACGTTATGTCTACGATCCCGGAAGGAAAAATCGGCGTGTGTGAAGGATACGCATCTACGGCTGCAGATGAATTTGAAATTACCGTCCAAGGAAAAGGCGGGCATGGATCGCAGCCGCATTTGACCGTTGATCCGCTCGTTACAGGCTGTCAGCTCGTATTGAATTTGCAGCAAATCGTCAGCCGCCGTGTCGACCCATTGAAATCAGCAGTTTTGACGGTAGGAGCGATTAATTGCGGCAGTGCACCGAATGTGATTCCAGATGCCGCGGTGATTAAAGGAACGGTGCGTACATTTGATGAAGAAACACGTGATTTAATCGAAGAAGCGATCGGCCAAATATCCCAGTCCACTTGCAACGGAGCGGGTGCTTCATGCGATTACATGTATGTAAGGGATGCACCATCGATGTGGAATGATCCGGATGAAACGAAACGCGTCGAAGAAATGGCGTCTTTGCTATTCGGCGAAGAAAGAGTAGAGCGCATTTCACCCATGACAGGCAGTGAGGATTTCGCTTACTATCAAAAGGAAATCCCTGGGACGTACTTTTTTGTGGGCGGCGGCAATCCGGACATTCAAGCGATCTACCCGCATCACCATCCGAAGTTTGACGTAGATGAACGAGCGATGCTGACGATTGGGAAGGTATTCATTGCCTCTGTTTTGAACTATTTATCAGACGGCAATATTGTACCGGAAAAAGAAAGCGGTCTATAAAACAATAAAGAGCCATGTAGAAGGATATACCCACTGCATGGCTTTTTTCGTATAGAAGCTGATTAAGCCGATACGATCGGAAATCATGAACATACGTTTATCGTTGCGGATGAAGTCAAGAATGATGGAAAAGCGGTCTCACTTATCCAAAATGTGGTTAGAAACTACAAATATACAGTCATGTCTGCCGCAATACAGTCGGAACCTCTAATTCTCCGGACATCGCCTGCTGAGAAATCCGGCCGGGTATTTGTTCAATCGTCTTTTTCCGTGTAAGATGAATCATTATAGGAAGAAAAGTGAGTGCTGAAAGATGGAGTTAAGAAACTTACGAACGTTTATGGTCGTTTCGGAACAGTTGAATTTGTCGAAAGCGGCTCAACAATTGGGCTATACACAGCCGACGGTTACGATCCAGATTAAGGCGCTGGAGGAGGAGCTTGGACATACGTTAATTTCGCGTTCAGGCAATCACACGTTTCTTACCCCAGCGGGAAAGCTGTTGCAGCAGCACGGCGAAAGGATTTTTTCTCAATTGCAGGAGATGCGTGAGGACTTAAATAAATTAAGTGAATTTTGTGGCAGCCTAATGATTGCTGGTCCGGAATTTTATTGTACTCACTATTTGCATGTGATTTTGAAAGCCTACTTTCAGCAATATCCACAAGTCAATATAAAGCTCGTCTCTTGTCATAGTGCAGAAGCGATTAAAATGGTACATTCCGGCGAGGCAGACATTGGAATCATCGCAGGAGAATGCCATCTCTCTGGGGTGGAGTCTGTCATTATTGAAAGTGAGGATATTTTGCTGACCGCTTCGGCTGAACTGGTGAAGGAGAAAGGGGCTGCCTCCGTACTTGAGAACTTCCCTATCCTGCTTGACAAAAATCAGGAACCTTTATCAAAAAAATTGTTTGAGGAGATCGACTATTCGCCTGCTTCTGTGATTGAGTGCAGCAGTGAAGAAACGATCAAACGATTCGTTTTAAATCAAATGGGTGTTTGCATTTTAGGCTCCGCTACGATCGAAGAGGAAATCAACACAGGGAAACTCACTGTGCTGCACCGTTTTTCAAAAGGATTGAACACTTCCCTCATTTACCGTAAACATCGGGAGAAAGAACATCCGATTCAAACATTTTCCGAATTAGTGAAAGAAAATTGGGCCCCGATTAGAAAGCAGCGAAGCAGTGAATAAAGGTTGTGAATTATGGAACAGCAATTAGGTTATTTATTACAACATTATGGATATCTAGGGATGATCATTATTCTATGTGCCGGAGTTATCGGACTTCCTGTGCCAGACGAGATCCTGCTCACATACGTTGGTTACCTCGTATTTCAAGGGAAAATGTCATATGGTCTTGCCGTTATTAGTGCATTTATCGGTGCATGCGGCGGCATATCGATCAGCTACCTTTTAGGGAATAAGTTAGGTGTGCCATTTTTACGGAAATTCGGCCCCCGCTTTCATTTAACAGAAAAACGAATGAATAAAACACAACAGCTGTTTGAGCGGTTTGGTCCGTATTTATTGTTTATTGGCTACTTTATCCCTGGAGTTCGGCATCTTACTGCTTACTTGGCGGGGATTAATTGCTTGTCATATAAACGCTTTGCTTTATTCGCCTACTCAGGTGCGGCTTTTTGGGGTTTCACTTTTATTACGCTCGGGCGGGAATTAGGGAAGAAGTGGCATACAGTTGAGTTTTATTTCGATCAATCTAGCGTGTATTTGATTGTCTGCATTATTTTAGCGGCTGCTATTGGTGGTTATGTTTATTGGAGGAAGGGAAAGAAATGGGACTGAGCACTAGGCAGGCTCATGTTGAACACAAATAGTAAGAAAGAGGGTGCCTCATCGGACACCCTCTCCTCATGTTAAGCAGCTGCTTTTAATCCTTCTAAAATCCGGTAAATCGTAATAGCGAATTCTGCTCTTGTGATTGGATTGTTTGGATGGAACGTCTGATTGTCTGAACCAACCATGATTTTATTTGTGACGACTGCATCAATTTCTTCCTTCGCCCAGAAGTTTGCCGGTACATCTTTAAAATCAACTGAGCCTGAACCTTTCAGCCCATAAATGACAGTTAAAAGACGAGCCATCTGTGCTCTCGTCAGCGGCTGATTCGGATGGAATCTTGGCGCTTTCGCAAAAACACCCGCTTCTGTTAATTGAGCAATGGCTGTATAGGCTTTCACGTTCGGTGTAATATCTTTAAATCCAGGATTTTTCGGAGAAGCAGGGAGGTTTGGCACGACTTTTGCCAAAATAATCGCCGCTTCTGCCCGCGTGATATTGCGGATTGGTTCAAATGTTCCATCTGTTTTTCCGTTTAAAATGCCGGCGTTCGCCAGAGCTAAAATTGCGTGACGTGCCTCGGAGCTTGCCGGAAGGTCACTGAAACGATCAGGTGCTTGATAAACACTAAAGAATGCGTCCGCCATGACCCCATAGCCTGCCTCGTTCGGATGAACGTCTTGCGGATTTGGCAGATACGCTAGGCTGTTTTTGTCAAATTCTTTGACAGAAACGAACGACACACCGCTATAGTTAGAGACCCCTTCAATCAACTGATTTAATTGAGCAGACAGCGCTTTCGCCTGCTCCTTCTCCGCTCCTTCAGGAAGATACGGGAAAGCGAAATAATAACCCATGACATAAATTTTAGCCTGTGGGTTCAATTGTTTCAACTGGGTCGTGATGACTGCTAAGTTTTGCTGCAATGCAGCCATCGTTTGCTGTACTTCTTCTAAGTTATAAATTACTTTACCCGTAGTTGGATCAACTTTTATCACTTTAAATAAATCGTTCGCACCGACAGACAATGTCACGAGTTCTGCTTCTTTCACGGCTTGTTGAGCTTTGGGATTTTGCAGCATGGCTAATACATCTGCTGATGTAGCTCCGCTGACACTGAATTCCTTCGTAAAAGAACCAAGCTTCCCGTCTTCACCCAACTTTTTGGCGATCAAATCCGTATACCCTGTGCCAATCTTTTCTTCCACTGGTTTGTCCTTATCATACGGTCCTTGTCCTGCTGCCAATGAATCACCGATCGCAACGTAATCAATCTTTGCTTCCGCTGCCCCCGCCGCTGCTGGTGAGAAAAATGCTGTGATCAAAAGCATCACACTCATCAAACCAGTAAAGATTTTTTTTCTTCCCATAAATGCCCTCCTGTGAAATCGATTAATAGAAGTTCTGTATGTATGCTAGTTTCTGAGATTATTATAGCAATGTTCTGTTTATTTGTATTTAATTATTATTCGATAAAATAGTACAAAGGAAAGTTTATTCTGACAAAACCAATCTAATTTATAAGTAACTTTTGATAAAATAAAAGAGAAAGGGGAGATAGAGATGAATGTATATGAGGCCATTGAAAGAAGAAGAGAAATTACTTCATTTTTACCGGAAAAGTTAGATGAAGCTGTCTTGGAACAGATCGTTCGTTCGGGGTACTTAGCACCTACGGGAAATAATTTGCCTTCCCGTGAATTCATCGTCATTACTGATCGAGAACAACTCATTCATTTGTCAACAGCTACTCCATTTATGAAATGGCTGGCTGCTGCTGGGGCGGGAATTGTCATTACGGGCCGGCCGGACATCAGTAAATACTGGCTGCAGGATGCGTCCATTTCGTCAGCATTTATATGGTTAGCTGCCGAGGGGGAGGGGCTTGGTGCCGCTTTTGGGGCCATCTATCACTCGGAAGATGAAGAAGAATCGGAGAAGCGAGAGTCATACGTACGCAAGGCACTGAATATACCCAGTGACCGACGGATAGTGACGGTCATGGGGGTTGGACAGATCGGTGAAAAACCAAAACCTAAAAAACATATACCATTTGAACAGATTGTGCACAAAGAGCAATTTTAGAAAAACGCCATTATTTTCTAAAATGTTCCCATACTAATGAACTAACCTAGAAATAAGCATACGAAAATAGTAGTATAGGTCGAGGTGTTCCCCTATGCTACTATTTTTTTGTGGTATAGTGTATAATTTTGCTTAATATTCATAATTGACTGAATCTTCTAAAAGGAATACTATATAATCTACAATACATATTTTCGTATGTATGCACATGCAAAAGAGCATCTAGAGCTGGATCAGCTGTTGTAAGGCTGCGGACAGTTGATCCTAATAACAATGAAAGCGCTTTATAAATGACCCTTTAAATAAGTTAAGAGAAAAAGGGTCTAGATCCAAAGGGGGGATGCCTAGCTTTCAGTTTACATTACATGCTTTGCTATTAATTATCTAAAAATGAAACGTGGGGGAAAATATTGAGAAAACTTGGATCTGTTTTTTTAATTATGATTTTATTGCTGATGACAGGATGCGGTGGAGGAACGAGTACAAGTAACGAATCCGAAAAAGAAGGCAAGGATAAGAAGAATACTGCTTTTTCATTAGGAGTAGCTACTTGGGTAGGCTATGCGCCATTATATATTGCTCAGGAAAAAGGAATCTTTGAAAAGAATGGCATCGATGTAGATTTGATGAAAATGGAAAGTAATACGGACCGCAGAACGGCGTTAGCGGCTAAGCGTATACAAGGATTTGCCTCTACTGTAGATACGCATGTAGTCTCTGCTGCAAGTGATGTTCCTGGTGTACAGGTTGTCGCTTTAGATGAATCGTATGGCGGAGATGGGATCGTAGCTAAGAAAGAGATTAAAAGTTTGAAAGATTTGAAAGGCAAGCGGGTAGCTGTACAAACAGATGGAGGAGCAAGCTTCTTCTGGTTCCTGTACTTGCTAAAACAAGAGGGAATGGACTTTAACAAAGATATTAAAGCGCAAAACATGACAGCTGGTGATGCTGGAGCTGCTTTCATCGCTAACAAGGTCGATGCAGCTGTAACGTGGGAGCCTTGGTTAACGAAAGCGAAACAAACGGATTTCGGAAGTGTCCTTGCGACGAGTGATATCTCTCCGGGGGTTATTACGAGCACAATTGCCATGCATCAGGATTTCATAAAGGAAAACCCTGAAGCAGTCAAAGCTTTAGTAAAGTCTTGGTTTGAAGCAGTAGAATACTACAAAACGAATAAAGAGGACGCGTTGGAAATCATGGGGAAAGCCATGGGACAATCACCAGCAGAACTTGAAGAGTCATTACAAGGTGTCCGCTTCTACGATGAGCAGAAAAACAAAGAGTATTTCGGCACGAAAGAAAAGCCGGGTCAAATTTATGAGCTGTCAAAAATGGGCTCTGAGTTCTGGAAAGAACAAGATTTAATTCAAAAAGAACCGAATCTTGATGAGTTAATCGATTATTCATTTGTTCAACAATAAAGAGGGGGTATTGTTCTAAAGGAGGTGTCTTGTTTTCAGTTTATATTACATGTTTTTCCGTTAACTGCCTAAAAACGAAATACGGGAGGAAAAGTATTGAGAAAACTTGTATCCGTTTGTTTGATTATGCTTTTATTGCTGATGACAGGATGTAGTGGAGGAACGAGTAAGGAAACTGAAAAAGAAGGCAAGGATAAGAAGAATACCGCTTTTGCATTAGGATTATCTACTTGGGTAGGCTTTGCGCCATTGTATATCGCTAAGGAGAAAGGAATTTTTGAAAAGAATGGCATCGATGTAGATTTGATGAAAATGGAAAGCGTCACCGATCGCAGAACGGCATTAGCGGCTAAGCGTATACAAGGATTTGCCACCACTGTAGATGCGCATGTAGTCTCTGCTGCAAGTGATGTTCCTGTTGTACAGGTTGTCGCTTTAGATGAATCGTATGGCGGAGATGGGATCGTGGCTAAGAAAGAGATTAAAAGTTTGAAAGATTTGAAAGGCAAGCGGGTAGCTGTACAAACAGATGGAGGAGCAAGCTTCTTCTGGTTCCTGTACTTGCTAAAACAAGAGGGAATGGACTTTAACAAAGATATTAAAGCGCAAAACATGACAGCTGGTGATGCTGGAGCTGCTTTCATCGCTAACAAGGTCGATGCAGCTGTAACGTGGGAGCCTTGGTTAACGAAAGCGAAACAAACGGATTTCGGAAGTGTCCTTGCGACGAGTGATATCTCTCCAGGGGTTATCGCAAGTTCAATTGGGATGCATCAGGATTTTGTAAATGAAAATCCAGAAGCAGTCAAAGCTTTAGTTAAATCATGGTTTGAAGCAGTAGAATACTACAAAACAAACAAAGAAGATTCATTGGAAATCATGGGGAAAGCCATGGGGCAATCACCAGAAGAACTTGAAGAATCATTAAAAGGTGTCCGCTTCTACGATGAGCAGAAAAACAAAGAGTATTTCGGTACGAAAGAAAAGCCGGGTCAAATTTATGAGCTGTCAAAAATGGGATCTGAGTTCTGGAAAGAACAAGGTTTAATCAACAAAGAGCCGAGCCTTGATGAATTAATTGATTATTCATTTGTTCAGCAATAAAAAAAGAGTGGGAGGTCCTGCATGGAAAAAGTGTTAAAAAACGAAGAAGTCGTTAAACAGCCGCCTTTGCGTCCGGTTCCGAAAAACCAAAATAGGAAACCGCCAAGGAACCACAAGTGGTTTCAGCCACAGGGAGATATTCCGCATAAAACGTATGTCGCAATCAGCATATCCAGTATCCTTCTATTGTTTGCTTTATGGTCGCTGTTAACCTACAGCGGGCTGGTAGATCCATTGTTCCTACCTACACCGACTGACATTTTTCAATCGGGCATCATTCTATTTACCGAATATGGGTTTATTGGTGATATTTCGATTACGGTCTATCGTGTGCTTGTAGGCTTTGCGGCCGCTGCGATTATTGGCTTGCCGCTCGGAATTTTGATGGGAACTTTTAAACCGGTTGAAGCGTTTTTTGAACCGATTATTTCTGCTATTCGGTATATGCCGGCTTCTGCGTTTATCCCTCTTTTCATTTTATGGATTGGCGTAGGGGAGTTAGAAAAGGTAACGATCATCTTCGTTGGAACTTTCTTCTCGCTTGTTCTGATGACAGCTGTTGAAGTTGGAAATGTGCGCAAAGAGCTTTTAGAAGCCGCTTATACGCTTGGAAGATCAAATTTCGGTGTACTGCGTTCCGTCATTCTTCCTGCTTCTATCCCTGGGATTATGGAGATTATTCGTCTGATCCTTGGCTGGGCTTGGTCGTATATTATTGTGGCAGAACTCGTTGCTTCCTCGTCCGGGATCGGCAGCTTGATTCTTGAATCCCAGCGTATGTTGAAAACAGGAAACATTATTTTCGGCATCTTAACAATTGGAGTGTTAGGTTTGCTCTCCGACCTGATTTTAAAAGTAGCCATTCGAAAAGCATTCCCATGGCACTATGGAAGGTGATGAGATGATGAGAAATCCAAAAGTACAAGTCGATAACGTGACAAAAATATACACTGGAAACAAAAATCGTCAAGTGCTGGCCCTGGATACAACAAGCTTGACGATTATGCCTAATGAGTTTATTACGATCCTGGGACCGTCTGGGTGCGGGAAGTCAACGCTGCTTCGGATTGTAGGAGGACTGGAAGAGCAGACAACAGGCCATGTGTATTTAGATGGAGAAGAAACGTTTGGACCATCATCCAATCGAGGAATGGTTTTTCAAGCCTATTCTTTATTTCCGTGGCTGACTGTAGAAGAAAATATCGAATTTGGGCTCAAGAACAACGGCATGACGGCCGCTCAGCGGAAGGAAGTCGTTCATAATTATATCGACTTGGTTCGATTAAAGGGGTTTGAAAAACATTACCCACGGCAGCTGTCGGGAGGCATGCAGCAACGTGTAGCTATTGCTAGAGCTTTAGCGAATGATCCGGAGATTTTACTGCTCGATGAACCATTCGGAGCACTGGATAACCAAACACGGACGTTAATGCAGGAATTGCTGCTGGAAATTTGGGAGAAGTCGCACAAAACCATTTTGTTTATTACCCATGATGTAGAAGAGTCTATTTTCCTAGCGAATCGAGTCATTGTTATGACATCGAGACCAGGAAGAATTAAAGCGGATATTCCGATCGACCTGGAGCATCCGCGTTCCTACAACATAAAAATTGACCCTCGTTTCTTGGAATATAAGGAGCATCTGACAGAGCTTATCCGCGAAGAAAGCTTAAAAGCGATGATGGAAGTAAAATAAGAGGATATTCCATATTAGGTGACAGCCTTGGCAAGAACTTTCTTCATGAAATTGTATACTTGATATTTGGGGATGAATTTGAACTGTTGTCACGGTATGATTGTGGCAGCAGTTTTTTTCTCCGATAAAGTTTAAGTACAGAGCATAGACATCTGACGTAAGGAAGTATTTTATTAGATTGATGAATATGGTATAAGGAAGTAAGTTGCAGAGAAGAAGGTGTAACAGCATGAACATTCATTTGATCGCTAAAAACGAGTTGGAAGCCCAGGGAATCCGCTGGATGCTGGAGTCACATTTTACTGGTATACAGCTGATTCTGTGGGAGACGATCGAGGACTTTGCGGCCGGCATCAGGAAACAACCGGTTGAGCTTGTCATTTTAGATATGGATAAGTGGCCCCATGAAAGCGAAGAGGTCGGCGAATTGCTGCGCCAGCATAAGTTTCACTGGATCGGCGTTTCGTCTGAACGGATTTTTCAGACCGCTTATCGGGCGCTGCGCTTTCGTGCGGAAGACGTATTGTTTCGTCCGTTTTCCTCGGAGGATTTAGTTAGACGTATACAACAGCTGCGTTATCAGCTGCGAAATGAACAGCGTCACCTTGCTAATAACAAAATAGAGGAAGCTGATTCACTTCCTATTGATTATCCCGATCTTTTCTTAACCGAGCGTACTCACTCGAGCTCGCTGACGATGGCTGCCTTTTTAACTCCTTATTCAGAAACGCTGCCTCTCGTGTATCACGAGCTCCAACGCTATCCTTTTACTAGCGCGAATCGAATATTTGCGTTAAACGATTCTATTCTATGTGTACAAGAAACTGGGGAAATGAATGTGTTTCAAAGGGAGTACTACGCTTTTCTGGCCCGCTGGAAAGAGCGGAATGATGAACCGCTGGCGATTATCATGAAAACGGCGTCTTCAGAAGAATCCCTAAAACAAACGTATCAGCAGACGAGACAATTGGCGAGACGGATTTTTTTCGAAGGGTATGACGTTATTTTAGCGGAAGATCATCAAATGTCCTTACGGGAAATGGACCCATTTCTTACTCCTTTAGAACAGCGGGAATGGATTGAAATGCTTGAAAAACGGGAGACGAAAGCGATTCAGGAATGGATGGAGCATGAATTCCTCACTTTCCAGCAGCCTTATCCTGACCCAGAAACGGTTCGTATTCGTTTGACGAGTGTGCTTGCACAAATCCGTAGACATATGAAGTCGTATGATCTACAAACGGCTTCTTTAGAGACGGCTTATCATCATGTTTTCCAGCAAATCGTTCACGAGCCAGTGATTTACCAAATTGTTCATGAGATGGTGGCCTTTATTACCCGCTTGCTTATGGAAGGACATGAACAAATGCAGGAAGGACCGCGGACACTCGTTGAAAGAGCACGGGAATTGATTGAATCTAACTACTGGGATGCGCAGTGGAATTTAGCAGCTTGTGCGGAGGCGCTTCGTATTAATAAAAGCACTTTAAGCCGCCGCTTTGCTGCTGAGTCAGGTCAATCGTTTCGTGAGACGCTGCATCAAGTGCGCATCGGCGAGGCTAAACGTCTATTACGAGAAACAGATTTATCATTAGACGAGGTGGCACGATTAACGGGGTATTCTTATCAAACCTATTTTAATGCTAAATTTAAGCAGTTTGAAGCATGCACCCCATCAGCTTATCGATCGGGATTATGAAAAAAAGACAGAGGGACTTTCGGTGTACGAACGGAACCAGGGAGTGCACAAATGAAACATTTATACGCTATTTATTTAAAGGCCTGCCTAAGAGACAGTGATTGACTGTTTTTAGACAGGCTTTTCAAATATTCGTTTTTCTTTTTAGTTTTCAATATAGTTTATAATATTGAAAACTAAAAAGAAAATAAACGAAATAATTTATAAAATTAAAAACATATTATAAATTAATTGTTTGCAACTTTCCGTATATAATTAAGCTATCATAAACGGGGAGGAACAAAACATGAGTACAATTGCAGAACAACGCGTGAAACGTTATTGGGGTACAGAATTAAATACAAAAGGATGGCAGCAAGAAGCGGTTCTTCGTATGTTAATGAACAACTTAGATCCTGAAGTAGCTGAGCATCCAGACAAACTTGTCGTTTACGGAGGCATTGGGAAAGCAGCTCGTAACTGGGAAG
>NZ_JAUIYO010000020.1:0-46130 GCF_044891285.1 Bacillus lumedeiriae | reverse complement strand
CCCCCTGTGAGAGTAGGACGCTGCCAGGCGAAATATTAAGCATAAAATTATTCCGCAGTAGCTCAGTGGTAGAGCAATCGGCTGTTAACCGATCGGTCGCAAGTTCGAATCTTGCCTGCGGAGCCATGCTTCCATAGCTCAGCAGGTAGAGCACTTCCATGGTAAGGAAGAGGTCACCGGTTCGAGCCCGGTTGGAAGCTTACTATTTTCAAAATGGCCCCTTGGTCAAGCGGTTAAGACACCGCCCTTTCACGGCGGTAACACGGGTTCGAATCCCGTAGGGGTCACCATTTATGGAGGATTAGCTCAGCTGGGAGAGCATCTGCCTTACAAGCAGAGGGTCGGCGGTTCGAGCCCGTCATCCTCCATCAGTATTGCCGGTGTAGCTCAATTGGTAGAGCAACTGACTTGTAATCAGTAGGTTGGGGGTTCAAGTCCTCTCGCCGGCACCACTTTAAAATTTATTATACGTGCGGAGGGGTAGCGAAGTGGCTAAACGCGGCGGACTGTAAATCCGCTCCCTCAGGGTTCGGCGGTTCGAATCCGTCCCCCTCCACCAGTTTTAATAAATACAGCCTGGACATCCTTACATGTCCTTTTGTTTTTTTACATAATGATTGGGCTATAGCCAAGCGGTAAGGCAACGGACTTTGACTCCGTCACGCGCTGGTTCGAATCCAGCTAGCCCAGCCATAACGAGCCATTAGCTCAGTTGGTAGAGCATCTGACTTTTAATCAGAGGGTCGAAGGTTCGAGTCCTTCATGGCTCACTCTTTAAAGAAGCTATTTCATTTAAATGAAATAGCTTCTTTTCTTTATAAACGTGCGAATAATTATTCAGAAAATTGTCGAGTTGAGTCAAGTGCTTCTTTTCGGTTAAAATAGGACGAGCAACACGAAAGGAGACTTTATATGACTAAACAAGAAAAAGTATCAATCATTGGAGTACCAATGGATTTAGGTCAATTGCGCAGAGGGGTAGACATGGGACCCAGCGCTATCCGGTATGCGGGTATAAGCGACCGCCTTGAAGCTTTGCAATATGAAGTGGAAGATTGCGGTGATATTGAAATTAGCAGAAGACATTCTGTTCATAGTGAGAATACAAACTTAAAGAATTTGAAAGCAGTTGCTGAGGCGAGTTACAAATTGGCAGAGAAAGTAGATAAAGTTATTCAATCTGGCAGCTTCCCGCTTGTTCTTGGGGGCGATCACAGCATTGCGATCGGAACACTTGCAGGTGTAACTAAACATTATAAGAACCTTGGAGTTATTTGGTATGATGCACACGGTGACCTGAATACTGCTGAAACATCTCCTACAGGTAATATTCATGGCATGCCTTTAGCCGTTAGCATCGGCCTTGGACATGAGGAGCTTACAGGCATTTATGGTGATTCGCCAAAAGTAAAGCCAGAAAACATTGTGATTATTGGTGCTCGTGATCTCGACGAAGGAGAAAAGGCACTTATTAAAGAAAAAGGCATCAAAGTGTACACGATGCATGAAATCGACCGATTAGGGATGACGAAGGTTATCGAAGAAACGATGGAATATTTAAAAGAGAAAACAGATGGTGTTCATCTTTCTCTTGATTTGGATGGATTAGATCCAAGGGATGCACCAGGTGTAGGAACGCCGGTAATTGGCGGAATCAGTTATAGAGAAAGTCATTTAGCTATGGAAATGTTAGCGGAAAGTGGAATGATTACTTCTGCTGAATTTGTAGAAGTTAATCCAATTCTTGATGAGAAAAACAAGACAGCTTCAGCCGCAGTAGCTTTGATGGCGTCTTTGTTTGGAAGCAAACTGTTATAACAGGCTTTGTTAAACGTGCTTGTTGATTTCCGCAGATGGAGCGGGAGTCTCATATCTCCGGCTCCAATTAGCAAAGCAGCAAAGTTACAACATGAATCATTAATATAGCCTTATAAAACACAATAACCGGAAGTACTGGCATCGGGCCAGCTTCCGGTTATTTTAATTGTTCAAGTTGATTTAATAATTGATCAAGTTTCACGCTCATCTCTACTACTTTTTGATCAGAAAATGATGTTTGCATTGCCAGCATTACCATGTCGTTTCGGCAATCTTCAATTTTTTCTAGTATATCTATTGCAGCCATCACGATCTTTCAACTCCTGCCATTTATTTGTTATAGTCATCATACCCTTTTACAAAAATATGTAAACTTTTTTCTCGTATTTGTTATGATATAATTGTGCTTTTGAAACCTTTTTAGTTGATAAACGTACTAAAAGATACCTGCAGGGGCAGGAGGTAAAATGATGGAATTAATCGTCCAAAGAAGAATTAAGCAAGTGTTAAAGGGAGACCAGAATGCTTTTAGTGAGATTGTAGAGCTTTATAAAGATAAAGTCTATCAAATCTGTTTCAGGATGTTGTGGGATCGTCATGAGGCGGAAGATGCGGCACAGGAAGCATTCATTAAAGCGTTTATCAATATCCATACGTATGATCCGGGGAAAAAATTTGCAACATGGCTTTACAGAATTGCAACAAACCTTTGTATTGATCGTATTCGTAAAAAAAAGCCTGATTATCATCTAGATGCTGAAATTACTGGGACAGAAGGTTTAAATATGTATTCGCAGGTGGCTTCTCCGGAGAAACTTCCTGAAGAAGCAATAGAAAATTTAGAGCTGCAGGAAACCATTCAGGCAGCGATCTTTAAACTACCCGAAAAGTACAGATCAGTCATCATCTTAAAATATATCGAAGAGCTGCAGCTGCAGGAAATTGCAGAAATTTTGGAACTTCCCCTCGGTACGGTGAAAACCCGCGTACATAGAGGCCGCGAAGCACTTCGGAAATATTTGCGGAATGTGTAAAGAAGGGATGGGTGGAATCGTGGTTTCTTGTCAAAAAGAAATGGTTCGCTTAATGCATAGTTATTTAGATGGGGAACTTGTTTCCGATGGAAAGCGGCAATTAAATACACATTTAGAAACTTGTGATCATTGCCGGAAGCACTTTTTAGAATTAAAGAAGGCTATTGCCCTTGTGCAAAGCTCCTCCCATCTTCAGGCACCTAAAGGATTTACCAAGTGTGTCTTGCAGGCTTTGCCCAAAGAAGAAAAAACCATTATTATTCAGCGCTGGATACGGAAACATCCTCTTTTTGCAGCAGCTTCCTTATTTGTTGTGTTAACGATAGGCGGATTTTTATCATTATGGCAGCAGGAGACAGAAAACTTTGCTTTTACAAAATACGATAACTTACAAGTGGAAGACGACACAGTCATCGTTCCAGCAGGAGAAAAAGTAAAGGGCGATCTTGTCGTTGAGAATGGTGACATTCGCATTGAAGGAGAAGTACAAGGAAATGTCACTGTTATTAATGGTGAAAAATATATGGCTTCAGCTGGAAATGTCACGGGTAAGATTGAAGAGATTGATGAGGTTTTTGGCTGGATATGGTTTAAGCTAAAAGAAATGATCCATGGAGCATTGGATTAGTAACTAGTAATGTTTCTTTTGCCGGAATAGCCGGATGCCGATTGTTTCGGCTCTGACTTTTCTGCAGACTATGTTATAATGGATTAGTTAATTAAAAACAAGGCCTCTCTACGGCTACAGTCATTACATTATTGGAGGATGTAATATGCCGTTTTCAAATTATTTCGAACATTTTACAGTATTGGATTACCTCTCCAATGCACTTGATATATTGCTTGTTTGGTTTGTTTTTTATAAAATTTTAATGATTATACGCGGAACAAAAGCTGTTCAGCTCGTCAAAGGTATTTTTGTTATTATCGTTGTGCGAGGATTGAGCGGATTGTTCGGACTTGATACGTTAAGCTGGATTATGGAACAGGCACTTACATGGGGATTCCTGGCAGTTATTATTATCTTCCAGCCGGAAGTGCGGCGGGCACTAGAGCAGCTTGGCCGGGGAGGCTTCTTTTCCAGAAATGTAATGCAAGAAGATCAGGAGCAGCGTGACTTGATTGAAGCACTTACGAAGTCAGTTAGCTATATGGCTAAAAGGCGAATTGGCGCTCTGATTTCATTGGAGAAGGAAACGGGAATGAATGAGTATATTGAAACCGGAATTCCTTTGCATGCATCGATTACATCGGAATTGTTGATTAATATTTTCATTCCAAATACTCCCCTTCATGATGGGGCAGTTATTATTCAAAGAAAACAAATAGCAGCAGCTGCCTGTTATCTGCCGTTATCAGAAAGCCCGTTTATCTCTAAAGAACTAGGGACAAGGCATAGGGCTGCACTAGGCATTAGTGAAGTGACAGATAGTATTACAATTATCGTCTCTGAAGAAACTGGCGCCGTGTCTGTTACGAAAAATGGCGATTTGTTCCGTGACCTTTCTTCTGAGGAGTTTGAACAACTTTTAGCGCATGAATTACTTAAAACGGAAAGTGATTCCCTAAACCGGTGGATCTGGAGGGGGAGAAGAAGCAATGGATAAATTTGTGGAAAGTTCCTGGTTTGTACGCATCGTTGCTTTGTTTCTAGCTGTTCTTTTGTATATATCCGTAAATTTTGATGATTTTAAGTTAATCCAAAAGGCGGACAACTCTTCCCAGGAGAATAGTGAAGTAATTACCGATATTCCAGTTCAGGCATACTATGATACAGAGAATTTATTTGTGTCTGGTATGCCCGATAAGGTGAAAGTAGAAGTGAAGGGGCCAAAAAGCATTGTTGAATCAACGAAGCGGCTCAGGGATTTCGAACTGTTTGTTGATCTAACAAATGTGAGTATTGGGGAGCATCGTGTACCGATTCAACATAAACAGTTTTCTGATAAGCTGGAAGTGATTGTACATCCAGAAACAGTAAATGTGATGATTGAAGAGAAAGTTTCTGATTACTTTGTCGTCAGTCCTGAGTTTAATGATAATATGCTGGCAGAAGGATACCAGGAAGAGGCTGTTTCAGTGGATCCGAAACGGGTGAAAGTAACTGGATCAAAAGCTGCACTCAATAGAATTGTTTACGTCAAGGCAACCCTTGATGTGAAGGAAAAGGTAGACAAAGAAACAACAGGTACAGCGAAAGTACAAGTGCTGGACAGGGAATTTAATAAACTTGATGTTAAAGTAGAGCCGGAAACTGTTCAAGTGTCTATTTCTGTGAAGAATCCAAGCAAAAAGATAGCACTTAAAGTGTTCCCTAAGGGTACGCCGCCTAAAGGAGTCACAGTCATGTCCGTTAAGCCTGAAATAGACGAAATAACGATTTACGGAAAAGAGTCCGTTTTAAAACAAATGGAACAATTGGTCGTACCGGTTGAAGTGCATGATATAAAAAAAGACACGACACTTACTGTGCCGATTGAAGTTGGAGAAGGCTTAAATTTTGTTTCCCCGCAAATGGTGAAAGTGAAAGTGACAGTCGAAGGAAGTCCGGAAAGTGAACCAGAAAAAGAAAGCGGCGAATAAAGCTGTTTGAACAGAAGGTAAAACAAAGGAGAGAATCGATACATGGGAAAGTACTTTGGAACTGATGGAGTAAGAGGCGTGGCAAATACTGAATTAACCCCAGAGCTTGCCTTTAAATTAGGCAGATTTGGAGGATATGTGTTAACGAAAAATGCAGAGCGCCCGAAAGTCGTTGTAGGCCGTGATACACGTATTTCTGGTCACATGCTTGAAGGAGCTCTCGTTGCTGGTCTTTTATCCATCGGTGCGGAAGTGATGCGTTTAGGTGTTATTTCCACGCCAGGCGTGGCGTATTTAACGAAGGTAATGGATGCTCAGACAGGTGTGATGATATCTGCTTCACATAACCCTGTAGGAGACAATGGAATTAAATTTTTCGGTCCTGATGGCTTCAAATTGTCTGATGAACAGGAAGAAGAAATTGAAGGGCTTCTTGATCAAGAAATAGATAACTTGCCGCGTCCGATTGGGGCGGAACTTGGGCAGGTCAGCGATTATTTTGAGGGAGGCCAAAAGTACATCCAATACTTAAAACAATCGGTGGATGAAGATTTCTCAGGCATTCATATTGCGCTTGACTGTGCGCATGGAGCCACTTCTTCACTGGCCCCTCACCTGTATGCGGACTTAGAAGCAGATATTTCAACGATGGGAACGTCGCCGAACGGTCTAAATATTAATGATGGCGTAGGGTCTACTCATCCGGAAGCATTGGCTGCTTTCTTGCTAGAGAAAAAGGCCGATGTGGGGCTGTCTTTTGATGGTGACGGTGATCGCTTAATTGCTGTTGATGAAAAAGGAAACATTGTAGACGGCGATCAAATTATGTTTATTTGTGCTAAGTATATGCAGGAACAAGGCAGATTAAATCAATCAGTTGTTGTTTCCACTGTTATGAGTAATCTCGGTTTCTATAAAGGACTAGATGCACTTGGCATTCAGAGTGTACAAACCGCAGTTGGTGACCGTTATGTTGTTGAAGAGATGAAAAAGAATCATTACAATCTTGGTGGAGAACAATCAGGCCATATTGTCTTTTTAGACTACAATACAACCGGTGATGGACTATTAACTGGCTTGCAGCTCGTCAACATTATGAAAATGACGAAAAAGCCTTTATCGGAGCTTGCGGCGGAAATGAAAAAGTATCCGCAAATCCTTAAAAACGTTCGAGTAACTGACAAGTATAAAGTAACAGAAAATGAAAAAGTAAAAGCAGTCATTTCTGAAGTAGAAGCAGAAATGAACGGGAATGGCCGGGTGCTTGTCCGTCCATCTGGAACTGAACCGCTCGTGCGTGTCATGGTTGAAGCACAGACAGAGGAACAGTGTATAGCTTTTGTTGAGCGGATTTCTGTTGTTGTAGAAGCGGAAATGGGGATAAAATAATAAATCCTATGTTTTAATTTTAAGCTAGGAGAGAATAGATGGAAAGAGGCGCACACTTGCGCCTCTTTTTCATATACATGTACTAATATTCAATTTCCTTCCCAGTAACTGAACGTACAATTCCTGTTGATGGAAGTTTCTTTTTATCTTATGAGGGAAGATATTAGTTGACTATAGGAATTTGAGTAGTGTATGATGATTCTGCTTTACAAAAATAGTAAAGAAAGGAGTGAACATTACTTTATTATAGTTGTTTTATACAAGCGCCTGGACTAGCGGGAGAGAGCCCAGCTAGTTGACGAGGAGGAGGTTTATCGAAATATTCGGCGGATGCCTCCCGGTTGATCACCGCACAATCGTCAGTCCTTCTTTAAATCGTAAGGGTAACCTTGCGGACAAAGAGAATGGAAATGCGGAGAAGTAAATAGAAAAAGAAGAGCGGCAATAAGCGCTCTGCTTTTGCCTGCCTTCTTAATAGGAGGAACATTCTATGTGCGGAATCGTTGGATATATTGGATATAAAGATGTCAAGGAAATCTTGTTGAACGGATTAGAGAAGTTAGAGTATCGGGGCTATGACTCTGCGGGCATTGCAGTGAGAAATGAAAAAGGTGTACATGTTTTTAGAGAAAAAGGACGAATTGCTGACCTGCGGCAAACAGTAGATGTTAACGTACAGGCGGTAACAGGAATTGGACATACGCGCTGGGCCACTCACGGTGTGCCAAGCAAGGACAATGCTCATCCTCATCAAAGCACAGCTGGACGCTTTACGCTTGTGCATAACGGTGTGATCGAAAACTATGAGCAGTTGAAAAAGGAATACTTGCTTGATGTACCGATGAAAAGTGATACCGATACAGAAGTAATCGTTCAGCTTGTCGAAATTTTTGCGAATGAAGGGCTAGACACGGAAGCCGCCTTTCGCAAAACACTGCAAATGTTGAAAGGTTCCTATGCACTCGCTTTATTAGACGCGGAACAAGAAGAAACGATTTTCGTCGCAAAAAATAAAAGTCCGCTTCTTGTTGGTCTAGGAGAAGGGTTTAATGTCGTTGCTTCGGATGCTATGGCAATGATTCAAATAACAGATCAGTTCGTAGAATTAATGGATAAAGAGATGGTCATCGTTACAAAAGAAAAAGTGACGATTAAAAATCTAGACGGTCAAGAAATCCAGCGTGCTCCTTACACAGCAGAGCTAGATGCGAGTGATATTGAAAAAGGTACGTATCCGCATTACATGTTGAAAGAAATTGATGAGCAGCCGCTCGTAATGAGAAAGATCATTCAAGCTTATCAAAATGATCAAGGGAAGTTGACAATTGATCAAGGGATCATTCAAGCATTAAACGAAGCAGATCGTTTATATATCGTGGCGTGCGGAACGAGTTATCATGCTGGACTTGTTGGGAAACAATTCTTAGAAAAAGTGGCGAAAATACCGACGGAAGTGCATGTGGCTAGTGAATTTGGTTACAACATGCCGCTTTTATCGGAAAAGCCGCTGTTCATATTTATTTCTCAAAGCGGCGAAACAGCAGACAGCCGCGCGGTACTCGTCAAAGTGAAGGAAATGGGCTGCAAAGCATTAACGATCACAAATGTTCAAGGGTCAACGTTATCCCGTGAAGCCGATTATACGCTTCTGCTTCATGCAGGACCGGAAATTGCCGTTGCTTCTACGAAAGCTTACACAGCTCAAATTGCGGTGCTTTCTATTCTTGCCCATGCAACAGCTGAATCACGCGGCATCAAGCTAGAATTTGATCTGATCCATGAACTTGGTATCGTTGCTAATGCGATGGAAGTTCTTTGCGATACGAAAGCGGAGTTCGAACAAATTGCGAGAGATTACTTAGCCTCTACTCGTAATTGTTTCTTTATCGGTCGTGCTCTTGACTATTACGTCAGCCTTGAGGGCGCGTTAAAATTAAAAGAAATCTCTTACATCCAAGCAGAAGGTTTTGCTGGAGGAGAATTGAAGCACGGTACGATTGCCTTGATTGAAGAAGGAACACCAGTTGTTGCTCTTGCTACTCAACAAGACGTGAACTTAAGCATTCGCGGCAACGTGAAAGAAGTAGTGGCCCGTGGTGCTAATCCATGCATCATTTCCATGAAAGGATTGGAGAGCGAGGAAGACCGCTTCGTGATTCCGGCCGTTCACGAATTGCTGACGCCGCTTGCTGCTGTTGTTCCAATGCAGTTGATCGCCTACTACGCTGCCCTGCACCGCAGCTGCGACGTCGATAAGCCGCGTAACCTGGCGAAGAGCGTGACAGTGGAATAACAGAGGCTGTTGGTGTGATTGCAAATTTATAAACAAGATGCGAAGCGTTACCCCTTTAGATACGATTGTCTAAAGGGGTATTTTTGTGTTCAAAGTGTAGTGTATGGATGCGCACATTAAAGGGGGAAAAAAGAGGAGATACTAAGTCAGGTTGAAAGAGGATATTCTTATTGTAGTTGTTAAATAATCAATCAACTGATTCATGGGTCCAATATAAATACAAGGATAACTGGACCTTTCATCAAAATTAAAGTTTTTTTACCTTAATGGGACTTACCATTAGAAGGGCAAGAATTAAAGTGATCCATGTATTGCTATATGAAAATAATCCCATACCAGCCAAAGGCAGTCCGGCAGCTGGTATAGGTAATCCTTTAAAATACCCAATAGTTGGTTTTACACTAAATTTAGCTAACCTTAATGCCCCCATCGTTGGGAAAAGGATAAATGCCAAAGAAGTTAAAATGGAAGGTTCTGCTATTGAATGAAATAAAAGTGCAGGAGCAACTCCAAAACTAACGATATCAGCTAAGGAATCCAACTCTACACCAAATTCACTATTCACTTTTAATTTTCGTGCAATCCTTCCGTCAAGAAGATCTAAAACAGCTGAAAAGAAAATAAAAATAGAGGCTGTTTCCAAAAGCCCGCTCATATTAAAGGTAATCGAAAGAACACCGCATAACAAGTTTCCGATCGTCAATAAATTAGGTACGACTTTTACGATTTGATTAAACAAGGCAGCTCCCCCTGACGTAAACAATCCTCTCCATCTAAATAGCATTTCCTATAGATTCTTCTGTTATTCTTAGCTATGTTAAGGGGTATTATTGATTGGAGAGGGAAGTGTGAGACTCTAGGCTTTGAATGATTTGCATAAAATAATTAAGAATAGCTCCACCTAAACAAAGAGTAATTACAGTCCCAATACCAATGGGGCCGTTGAATATGATGGCAGACATCAAGAAGAATAGATAAATCACTGTTCTTGAAAACTGCATGCTCATGTTAGTTAATTCTTGAATAATCAAGGTTAAATGGTCAACAGGAATCGGTGCAAAGTGTGTGTGTAAATAAATTGCAGTTCCGAGCCCCATAACAATTAAACCTACCCCAAAACAAACAAGTTTACTGTACCATAGTTCAGGTGTAATCAAATGGTTTAATAAGAAAAGCCACAGATCTACACTAATACCAGTTATAAAGGATGTCAGTAGTCCCAAGAATTCGGGTCTTTGCCTTTTTAGAAACGAATTGCAAAATATCAGTATAAAAGCAATGATGATTTCCCAGCTGCCTACCGTAAGACCTGCTGTTTTAGATAGTCCGACCAACAGTGCATCAAAAGGTGATGTTCCAAGTTGTGATTGAATAGTAAGAGCAATGCCAAATGCTAATATCAAAATTCCTAAAATATAAAATGTACATTTTGTTTTGCTCAACTTTTTCATCATTATCTCGCAGGTAAATCTTTCACCATTAAAATATGAGGGATTCCATCTTCCATAAATAGGTCTGATGAAGTCTGATAGCCAAGTTTGTTATAAAAACCTTCTGCCTGTTTTTGTCCATGCAATTTAACCTTAGAGACTCCATTTCTTTCGGCCGCTTCTTCTAATGCTTTAATAATTATTTTCCCTAAACCAAGTTTACGGTAAGGCTGTAAGATGCAAATTCTCTCTAGTTTACCATAACCATCAACCATTCTTATCCTTCCTGTTCCGACTGGTTGTTCATTGAAATAAACCAATAGGTGTTCACATTGTCCGTTAAGTGTATCAAATTCGTCAAATTCATCTTCAAATGGAACACCTTGTTCTTTAACGAATATTTCTTTTCTTATATCAAAGGCTTTTTTTAAATCTTCTTCTATAGCAATTATTTTTGACTCCATCATTCTTCGGCCCTTTCTACAGTTATTTTTTAGGCAAGTTATAATGAAGGATGCCCGCCACATTATGTATAGGATTAGTTTTATTGCAAATACAACAAAAATACGTTAAGTTTAATGTATATCATTTTTGTTGCATTTACAATAAAAATATGTACTAAGGAGTTAATGATGAAGGAAATTCTTCGTGAAGTTGGGATGATCGCAAGGGCATTGGATTCTATAAGTAATATAGAATTTAAAGAATATGACCTTACAAAAGGGCAGTATATGTACCTTGTGCGAATATGTGAAAATCCAGGAATCATTCAAGAAAAGTTAGCTGAGATGATAAAAGTGGACCGAACAACAGCAGCCCGTGCAATAAAAAAACTTGAAATGAATGACTTTATTGAAAAGAAGGACGATCAACATAACAAAAAAATAAAAAAACTCTTTCCGACAGAGAAAGGAAAAAATGTTTATCCTTTTATAAGAAGAGAACATGATTATTCCAATATCATTGCATTAAAGGGGCTTTCCGAAAGAGAAGTGGAAACTATTTTCAATCTTCTTCAAAGAGTAAGAAAAAACGTAGAAAAAGACTGGGAATTTGTAAAAAAGGGAAACAAGAGAAATTACTGATAGATATAAAGGAGCGGCATATTTAAATGGATATAAATATAAAACAGTGCACCCTTGAAGATGTGCGCACACTTCAAGAAATGAGTTATGAAACATTTAATGAGACATTTAAGGATCAGAATTCACTTGAAAATATGAATACCTATTTGGAAAGGGCATTTAACGTAAAACAATTGGAAAAGGAATTATCCAATGTTTCTTCGCAATTCTTTTTTGGTTATTTTAATAATGAAGCCGCTGGATATTTAAAGATCAATACGAATAATGCTCAGTCTGAAGAAATGGGCGATGAATCACTTGAAATCGAGAGGATTTATATAAAGAAAAAATTTCAAAAACATGGAATTGGTAAATATCTGTTAAATAAAGCGCTGGAAATTGCGATAGAAGGAAATAAAAAGAAAATCTGGCTGGGTGTATGGGAAAAAAATGAAAATGCTATTGCTTTTTATAAGAAAATGGGATTTATTCAAACTGGAGCCCACTCTTTTTACATGGGGAATGAAGAACAAATGGATTTTATAATGACCAAAACACTCATATAAATTTTTTGTTAGGAAGAATTTTAAAGGGGGTCTATAGCATTTTTTTGCCTATGTATTCAATTTCAACTCGGAAAGTTGAGTTTTAAGAAAAATAGTATATTATAATAGGTTATAAAAAATGTATTGAGGTTACTATATGAATAATTATTTATCGTTAAAAGACCATGTGTATAATTATATCGTCGATCAAATCAACAACGGGAAGCTGATTGCTGGCAGTAAGGTGAATGAAAGTGCGATCAGTGAGAGTTTAAAGGTTAGCAGGACACCTGTTAGAGAAGCGTTAATACAGCTTTCGTCTGAAGGATTATTGGAGAATATCCCAAGAAAAGGATTTTTAATTAAAAGTCTGACAAAGGAAGAAGCAAAAGAAACCTATTTTATCATTGGTGCATTGGACGGCTTAGCTGCTTCACTTGCGGCACCGCTTTTAACCGACAAACACATGAAAGAAATGGAATTTTATATCCAGAGTATGGATTTGGCTATTAATACAGGGAATTTTCTAATGTATCATAAAATGCAAGAAGCCTTCCATGGTGTTTATTTAGCGGTCTGTCCAAACAAGAGCCTCGTAAATCTTCTATTACAGTTAGAAAAGAGGTTTCTGAAAAATTTTGCTGATCCAAATCAGGTGGAACTAACAAAGAAAAGGCTTTTACAAACGAATAATGAGCATAGAAAGATGTTCGAACTGTTTAGCAAAGGCGATTCAGCTGAGTTAGAAAGATTCATGAAAGAAGTACATTGGAATATAGACAAAACAGAAGTTATACCACTATAAGTTCAAAAATACTTGTGAAAACCATAGTCTATGTGAAGCGCCCCTGTTGATTTCTGCGGGCGGTCCGGGAGCCTTCTCGCTGCTATCGTGCCTGCCGGGTCTCCCAGGAACACGCTTTTCCCATAAGAGTCTCGTGTTTTTTCTCCAAAACCAATAATAGTCATTAACATAGCCAATTCATAAAAAATAATTCTATTTTTAAAAAAATAGAATTATTTTTTTATTGAAAAAAACGATATATAATATATAATATACAATACACAGAATAATATGATGCTGTGTATTGAAGAGTTAGAATAGAAGCTATTGAAGAATAGTGATAAAAAGTGAAAATTAGAGAAATGCATATTATAAGGGGATGACTTACATTGAAAATTCAAAATTTTGAATTAGCCAAAAAACTTCGGCATGAATTGCATCAACATCCTGAGCTATCTAACGAAGAAGTATGGACAAAACAACATTTAATGGAATTTTTGAAAACGTATACAAGTCTTGAAATTGTAGATAAAGGCAATTGGTTCTACGCAATTTATCGAGCGGGAGCAGATAAGCCGAATATTGCTTTCCGTGCAGATTTTGATGCACTTCCAATGGATGAAGTTATCGATCTTCCATGGGCTTCCCAATTCCCCGGAAAAGCACACAAATGCGGTCATGATGGTCACTCGGCAACATTAGCAGGGTTTGCTCTTGAAATTGATCAAAATGGTGCAGATAAAAACGTTTTTTTCCTCTTCCAGCCTGCTGAAGAAACTGGAGATGGGGCAATTCAGTGTGTTGACTTCATTGAAGAACATAATATTGATGAAATTTTTGCCTACCATAATATGAGTGCTATCCCATACAAAACTGTAGGGATTATTGATGGTACAGCATTTTGTGCATCTAAAGGGATGACGATACATCTGGAAGGTTCTCCAGCGCACGCCAGTCAGCCAGAAGATGGTATCAATCCATCCTTTGCTATCGCTAATATTGTCCAAGCGATTCCGGAATTCACATCTCCTGAAGTAAATAAAGGTCTTGTCCTGTGTACAATTGTACAAATCGATGTGGGGGAAAAAGCGTTTGGTCTTTCTGCATCAAAAGGAGACCTTCGTATGACAATACGAGCTCTTTACGAAGAAGAACTGGATCGGCTTCAAGAAAATCTTGAAAATTTTGCTAAATCCCAGGGCGAGGCATTCGGATTAAAAGTAAGTTTTCATTATAACGATGAATTTCCAGAAACGGTAAACCATAAAGAAAGCGCAGATAAAATTCGTTCTGCTGTAAAAGCCAAGGGAATGGAATTAGTTGAGATGAAAGAAGCATTACGAGGCTCTGAAGACTTTGGACACTTTACAAAGTTAACAAAGGGTGCATATTGCTTGATCGGAAATGGAGAAGATTACCCGCAAGTTCATACCTATGAGTACGACTTCCGTGATGAACTTATTGAAACAGGGGTTGAACTATTCAAGGAATTAGTTGAATTGTAATTTTACGCAAAGTGTTAGAGGGAAGCACATAGTCAAAACAACATTAGAAAACGGAGGATTGTATGATATGAATAAAAAAGGCGGCATTTTTTACGGCTGGTGGATATTGCTGGCGGGCTTCATGATTATGACTTTTTTATATGCTCCTATTGCCAACTTAATCTCACTTTTTACGAAGCCTGTTACAGAAGAGCTTGGATTTGGACGAGCTGAGTTTACGTCGTATTACACGATCATGGCTACAACTGCTATGATTACAGCTCCAATCGCTGGTAGATTGATGAAGATGATGAATATAAAATTGTATATGTCTATATTCACCATTCTAGGTGCAGTGGCATATATCGGGTTTTCTTTTGCAACTGAACTCAATCATTTTCTTTTATTTGCAGTACCAATGGGGATGGCATTAGCAGGGGCTGGTTTGATTCCCGTTTCCGTTCTTATTACAAACTGGTTTCATGCAAAACGCGGATTAAGCTTAGGAATCGCCCTATCGGGAACTGGTTTCGGTGCTATGATTCTCAGTCCTTTAGTGACTTGGATCATCGGAGCATACGGATGGAGAACGGCTTATTTAACTATTGGGATTTTAATATTGGTTATACTCGTTCCATTGATCGTATTTGTTATTAAATTAAGTCCAGCTGATAAAGGTCTATTACCACTAGGTGAAGAAAAAACTTCAACTAGTACACCAGAGAAAGCATTAGCAGGACTTACTCAAAAGGAAGCATTCAAATCAGTATCATTTTGGGCTCTTTGCTTAGGAATCGTAGTCGGTGGAATTGTTGTTAATAGTATGATTCTTCACTTGGTCCCTTATTTAACGGATATAGGCACCTCACCTCAACAAGCTGCTTTACTATTATCTTTAGCTGCATCGATGGTCATTGCTGCGAAACTATTAGTCGGAAGATTATATGACAAGTTAGGATTAATTAAAACTCTGACTTTTATCGTTGCATCAGATATCATATGTTTTCTATTTTTAATGAAAGCAAACTTATTAATCCCTGGCATACTGTTCACCGTATTTTCAGCATTAGGCTCAACGGCTGTTACGGTTACACCTGCCTATCTGACAGGAGCCCTTTTTGGTGAGAAAGAATACAGTTCTAAATACGGAATCGTATCTTTATTTACATCATTGGGTGCAGCTGTCGCTCCAATCGCATCTGGATTAATTTATAATATTAATCATTCCTATGAATTACTTATAAAAACATTAATCGTGCTTGCGGTTGTAGAATTCTTATTATTTTTCATTGCCATTAAAACAAAACCAAAGTTTGGTGCAGATGCAGATTTAGATCCTGTGCAAAAAGAAGCCGTGTAACTTCGGATGTAAAGAAGATAATAGGATATTCTAAAAAAATAAAGAAGCTGTCTTACAAGGGTCTGACCCTTGTAAGACAGCTTCTTCAAATGAGAGGAAGGAACGATATAATGGCTGCTACTGAAACAAATATGGTTAATTTTTTTGAGGAATCTAAGAAGTATGAAGAACAAATCATTAAAGACCGCCGATATTTACACCAACATCCGGAGCTTGGTTTCGATCTTCCTAACACACAAAAATATATTCAACAACGTTTGAATGAAATGGGAATTGAAAATAAACCATGTGGTGTCGTGCCTGAAGAAATTACAAAGAAATACGCGAAAGCAGGATTTGGAGTACAGGAACATTGTACAGGTGTTGTAGCTACTATTGGTAAAGGAGAACCTTGTATCCTCCTTCGTGCCGATATGGATGCCCTGCCGCTTGAAGAAGAATATGAATCCGAATATAAGTCGAAGAATGCAGGGAAAATGCATGCCTGCGGTCATGACTCACACGTCGCTATGCTATTAGGTGCTGCCCAAATGCTAAAGGACCATGAAGATAAGCTGCAAGGAACGGTTAAATTAATGTTTCAGCCAGGTGAAGAATGGGGCTATGGTGCTAAACTGATGATTGATGATGGGCTGCTGCAAAACCCTAAAGTAGATGCAGCGTTTGGTATACACATTATGCCTGATCAAGAAGCTGGCACATTATCTGTACACAAAGGAACATTAACTCAAGCTATGGATACTTATATTGTTGAGATTCAAGGGAACGGGGGGCATAGCTCGCAACCGCATAAAACCATTGATGCTAACATGATCATGAATCAATTATATACGAGTTTAAACTTATTATATACTCGTGAAGTGGACCCGCGGGCCAATGTGACATTCTCTATCGGGGCAATGAATGGCGGTACAGTGACAAATATTATCCCTGATAAGGCAGTTTTACAAGGTAATATGCGTAGTTTTGACCAAGAATCAAGAGATCATATGTGTAAGAGAATTCCAGAAATGATTGATCATGTAGTGAAAGCATGGCGTGGAGAATATAATATTGTTGATTTCCATACACCAACTACCCATAATGACGGAGAGTTTATTGATGAAATTATGCCCGCACTAGAAGCTGTTATGGGAAAGGAACAGATTACCGATCTCGGAGCGTTGGGAGGGTCAGAAGATTTCTCTCATATCTCTCAAGCAGTTCCTTCTGCATTTGTTGTTTTAGGTACTGGTAAAGAGGGAGAACCGCCTGTTCACAATCCACGCATGCATCAAAACGAAGATATTTTCAAATATGGTTCTGCACTACATGCCAATGTTGCTATGGAATGGTTAAAAGCTCAACGTAAATAAAAATAGATTTGAAATGAAGCTGCGAAGCTTTGCCCCTTTGGCGATGATTAGCCAAAGGGGCTTTTATATTAGGCTAGGTTAATGACTATGGTTGATTTTATCTCTTTGTTGATTAAAGCGGAAAGCGGGGGTCCCAGCGAAGATCAATAGGGGAGTTTAATACAGCTTTGTTTTAAAAGAATGGGAAAGAGTATGAAAAATCCTGCCCCATGAGTGATTAACATGACTCACGAGGCAGGATTTAATGATTTGAATTTCACTAAGCGGTGTCTATTTCAACTCTCTTATTCGAGATTACTCTAAACTACTCTGTAGTAAAGGGAGGTTTCAGGGCAGAAGATCTCGTGATGACACGAGAGACTGCTTGCAATCGTCCCATCTTTTACCCTTAATCAACTTTGACTTCTTTTAAATCTGTTTCTGCCAGATTTGGAACTATATCTTCTTTTTTATGATAGAAAAGGAAGTAAGATCCTACAACCAAGATGGTCAAAATGGAAGTAAGGAAAAATTGTAAGCGCATAGAGCCAATAAAAGCCTGAGCGGCAAAAATAGCAAACAATACAATAATCGTTGCATAAGTTAAGTAAGGGAACAGCCACATTTTTACTTTAAGTGCTCCCGGGTTTGTCCCTTCCAATCTTCTCCGTAAACGTATATGTGAAAAGGCAATAAAAATATACATAATGATTGTTACGCCGCCTGAACTATTGGCCAAAAATACAAACAAAGTATTAGGAGCAATAAATTTAAACATTGTGAATACATAAGCAAAAAATAAACTTGTCGCTAATGCCCAAATTGGAATTCCTCTTTTATTGACATTGGACAGGAACTTTGGAGCTGATCCTTTCTTTGATAGAGAATATACCATACGGGAGCTTGTATAAAGTCCTGAATTCAAAACAGAAAGAAGGGAGATAAAAATAACAAAGTTCATTACTTGACCCGCAGCAGGGAGACCTGCCATATCAAATACACTGGCAAAAGGGGTCTTAAGCAAATGTTCGGAACCCTGTGGAATCACCATAATGATCACAGCTACCGATCCAATAAAGAAGAGAAGAAGCCGCCAAACTACAGCGTTTATTGCTCTTATTATATTTTTTTCTGGATTTTCAGATTCGCCAGCCGCAATCGCAGCGACCTCACTTCCAGATAGGGAGAACGTAATAAAGATTACTCCAAGAATCACCGGGAGAAACCCATTAGAGAAAAATGTATCAACTGTAGCCAATGTCGAAAAGCTTTGGACTTCAACACCGGGAACAAGACCAAAAATGATTGCTGCACCTAAGCCGAGGAAAATAACGATAGCTATTACTTTAATGGAGGCTAGCCAGTATTCAAATTCCCCATATACTTTAACCGAAAAGATATTTGTAATAGTCATTAAAACAGGGAATACGACGCTTGCTGCCCATACAGGTACTGAAGGAAACCAGTTATTAACCATTTCTCCTAATAAGGTAGCTTCAATTGTAACGATAATCACCCAGTTGAACCAATATAACCAACCGATGGTAAACCCAGCCCAAGGGCCGATTGCTTGGTGTGCATACGTTGAAAAAGAACCACTATCAGGGTTTACAACGGCCATTTCCCCCAGCATCCGCATAATAAGAACAATTATTAACCCTGCAATGATATAAGACAGGAGGGCACCAGGACCTGCCGACATAATCATTGTGCCGCTGCCTACAAACAGACCTGCGCCGATCACGCCGCCAATAGAAATCATCGTTACATGCCTTGTTTTAAGCCCGTGTTTCAAATTATTGTTTTGATCACCCAATTTAAGTCACCCACTTTAGAAGTTTTTTGTTAGTCTAACTTTTACAAAATTTCAACAGCTTTTAACGTATTATGATGAGGGTGTATTTACGTAAGCTGAGAATAAATTTAATTGTTAATGACTACTAAATCGAACATTAACAATAAACAGAATATTTTTGGTGATATTAATATTTAAAATACCATCAAATTTCTTCTTCTGCTATGTGATTTAATCATTAGAATCACCTAGATTTCCTCTTATCAACTCCTTTTCATAATGGATGGTTTAGTATTAGTAATAAATATACAAACATTCAAAAAAATCAATTAACACTATCTGGATGAAAAAACCATAAAAATACATTTATCTAATCACTTTAAGGTTAAGCGTTTTCAAGATGTTATAAAGTATCTCTCTTCTATTAAGCAAGATGCGTGCCAAAAGTTATTCGCCTTAAATTCGACATATACGTACTAAATGTGATAAAAAGCGATCAGCTTTTAAATCAAAAATCAAACTTATTGATTAATTTATTGATTATTGATTAATTTTTGAATTATAGTTTAATTATAATTAAACTATAATTTGAATACTACTTGGAAAAATCGACAAAAAAGGAGAACCCTATGTCTATTACAGAGATGATCTTAGAGAAAATTATAAAAACATCTAAAAGCAATATTACAATTACTGATGGAAACGGAATTATTTTGTACACTAATATTGACCACTGGTCTGTGTACGAAGATGAACCAAAGAACTACATTGGGAAATCTGTTTTTGAGCTTCAGGAACAAGGGATCCTTTCTCCATCTATCACTGCCATAGTACTTAATGAAAAACAACCGACTCAAATTATTCAGCATACAAAAAAAGGAAAGGTGATTATGTTAACAGCCTATCCTATTTTCAATGATAATGGTGAAATTATTCGGGTGATTAGTTATGCTATGGACCAAACGGAAATTAGCCATCTTCAGGATGAATATGAACAATTAAAAAGAAAATTAAAAGGCTATCAAACAGAGGTAGAGAAACTAAGAGAAAAAGAAGAGGCTCTCTATCGAAGCAAGGAAATGCAGCATATCACGAAAACTCTCCAGCGAGTGGCAAACACGGATGCCACTGTTTTAATGACAGGAGAATCTGGAGTTGGAAAAAGTATGTTTGCCCGAAAGCTCCATACTCAAAGCCATCGTCAAAAAGAACCGTTTATTGAAGTGAATTGCAGCACAATTCCTGTAAGTTTATTTGAATCAGAAATGTTCGGTTATGAGCCAGGATCGTTTACAGGGGCTCAAAAGAAAGGGAGACAGGGATTAATTGAACAGGCCCATAATGGAACTTTATTTTTGGATGAAATTGGAGAACTTCCATTATCCATTCAAGCCAAATTGCTCAAAGTACTACAAGAAAAAAAGTTTATGCGAATAGGGGGATATAAAGAGCAGCATGTTGACTTTAGGCTGGTGGGAGCTACTAATAGAAATTTAGAAGAGATGGTTCAAAAAGGGGAGTTTCGTCTCGATTTATATTACAGATTAAATGTAATACCCCTTCATATTCCTCCATTACGAGAACGAAAAGAAGATATCTCTTTGCTAATAAATCACTATATTGAGTTAATTAACAGTAAATACAAAACTACAAAAAAGTTACACCCTTCGACATATGAAATACTACTTAATTATAGATGGCCTGGCAATGTACGTGAATTGGAAAATTTAATCGAACGCCTCATTTTAATATCTGATGAGACTATTATCTGGCCAAATTGCCTGCCTTCTTCTGTTCTTGGGCAAGAAGTATCTAATAGAGGTGAAGCCTCCCTGATTGAACAATTTATAACAGAAGATCATAATCTCAAAGCTGTAATAGAACGCGTAGAAAAATTAATGATTTCCAAAGCCCAAGAACAATGTAAATCCACTTATGAAATAGCTAAGTATCTAGGCATTAGTCAGCCTTCTGTCATTTACAAGCTAAAAAAGTATAAAGAATAGCTATGAGCGTGTCTTTCCTAGACTGTGCGTACCAAGCTGATTTCACATTCAAGTATGACAAAAATGGCCAAGGCGTCCAATTTAAAAACGTTGTGGGCAGCATATTTGATAAGGAAATCGTATAGAAAGGGGAAATGCTGTCGTCGAAGACCCGTTATATAGGAGTACCACTAATACTTTTGAAATAATGCCTGTTACCACTTAGCACTTGAGGGGGAGGAAAGAAAAAGAACCAGAGTTTATCCGCTCTAGTTCTATCGATTAAATCCGAATTTATATTGGCTGCTTTTGGCATCGCAGCGCCTAGTGGCATAGGTCTCAAACTCACAAATGCCAACATAAATTGTTTTAGCTTTCATGCCACGCCCCCTAGTTAAACATTTCCTGATTTTTCTCTTGTTCTGACTAAAAAATAGGCATTAATCCAGGAAGCAATTGGGATAATTAGAGCAATCCCTATTCCGGCACAGAGTATCGTTACCATCTCAGCACTAAATACTTTTGAATTGACGATTTCTCCAATAGAATAAGATAAATCTTTAAACCATAAAAGCAATCCTAAATATCCTCCAAAGAAGGCGAAAAATAATGTATTCGTATCTGTTCCCAAGATATCTTTCCCAATGCCGACTCCTGATGTGAATAAATCTTTCCTGCTGATGAGCGGATTGTGATTAAAAATTTCACGCATGGAAGAGGCAATGGAAATGGCCACATCCATAATGGCACCTATTGTACTCATAATAATGACAGAAGCTCCGATTTTAACAAAATCTACTCCGATATAAAGGGAAAATGCGCTAATCCCTTCTGTTTCTTCTTCTCCAAACCCCTGAATCATCGATTTTTCTGTCACAATGACAATAAAAAGGAGTAAAATCACAATGGTGATCATAGTAGAAATGAACGCTATGACCGTTTTACTGTTCACTTCATTAATATAAAATAGGCTAATGAAGCCAATTAGCGTACAAGCGATGAACGTTAAGAGAATGGGACTGATACTTGGATCTGTCATAAAGAGGATAGTAAGAAAGAGCACGCCAAAGTTTAAGAATAAAGAAATAAAAGATCGTGCTCCTTTTTTTCCGCCAACAAGTATCATCAATATAAATAAAATGGCTGCCAGCCACAATAATGCGTTCATAATCTTGCCCTCTTTCGATTAACGAAAAAAATAGAAGTATATAGACCTATTGGAATCGTTAACACGACACCAATCCCGCCCGCCAGCGCTCGAGCCAATTCCAATGAAAGGTTCATGGAAAGGGTAAACCCCAAGGGGGAAGCATTTTTTAAATACAAAATAAGCATGGGAATAGAACCGCTGATATAGGCAAAAAACAAAATACTTGTGATCGTTCCCATAACGTCTTTCCCAATATCCATTCCCGAGGTTTTTAATGCTTTGACAGGTATATTGTTATTCTTTTCATATAAAGCAAAGATAGAAGAAGACATAGTAATGGCCACGTCCATTACAGCTCCTAACGATCCAATAAATAAACCTGCCATAAAAACCATTTGGTAAGGGCGGGTCAAAAATTGCATTTCCTCATATCGGAGGCCGTTTTCCGAAGTGGCCCGCATAACAAAATAAGTAATTAACAACGACATAAACGTACCAAGTAGTGTTGCAACAATAGCTGCATACGTTTTTTCATTAAATCCGCTAATGAGTAACAAAGAAATGATAGTAAATAAAAGAACACTTACTCCGCATATCAACAGCAGACTGATGTTCGGATTATTCACATATATGTCTAATGCGAAGGATAACAAAAGAGCATTGACGATTAAACTTATAATAGAAAACAGCCCTTGTCTTTTTCCTACGATCAGCAAAGTAAAGATAAAAATCCATGCTATGAGTAAAACGTATTTATCACGTTTTACGTCTGTGATCGTTCCGCTTAGGTCTGTACTTCCTGCTGTGTTCGACTGAATTGTAACAAACAAATCATTTCCAACATGGTATTCCTGATCGTAAGCCCCTGAGGATGAATACTCATTAGTTAAATGGATCAGCTGTCCTTTTTCTTTGCCGTTTTTTAATATAGCTACTATGTGCTGGGTGAATAGATAATCTTCATTGTTATATGTATCGGTGATCTCAGTTGTATCTTCCAGATTCGTTTTGATGACTTTAGCGATTGGACGATCGTAGAATGAATAATCGTGATTAACAAACAAAATAGAGGAGATGAAGCAAAGCGCTAGTATAGTGTAAAATAAAATTTGTTTGTGAGTCATTTTTTTACATATGTTTACGATAACATTCAAAAAAAAACCTCCAATGATCAGGGAGAGTGTGAGCCTATTGGTTTGGAGGACCAAATGTAAATGCGGCCTTCCTAATAATGGACTTAGGATAGCAAGAATATTTTCAACGGTCAAGGCAGCCTTTTCCAATTTAACATTTGCTTTATTCGATTACTTTTTAATATTTCCGTCTGATACATCCATATATGTAACCCATCTGGGAAAAAATGAATAATGAAGTCAAAAGCGCAAACATGGAAGCTGCCCTATAATTCTCCGAAGTACACGTTAACGATTACAATTAAAGTAATTGAACGTGTGTGTTTTATTTTGACAAAGGTGATGTCGATCAATGAAGATAGAAATATTAGATTAACTGGTAAAGAAATGGATTTACTTAGAAGCTAGCGTTAATATATTCTAATATAAGTATCTAGAAAGCAGGAATAGAAAATGTATAGAATCGGCGTTGTCGGCCCAAGTTTGTCAGTAAAGCGAATTCTTGAATTAGCTAATGAAATTGAACAAGAAATGGAGTTTATACCTTACTCCTATACAGAGACAAAGGAAGTAGAGAAAATTGTCTTAGAACATGATCATCAAGTCGATTTCTGGCTCTTTTCGGGATACATCCCGTATAGGGTTGCAAAAAAAACATTATCTTCAGATGAAAACCTGGTTTATATATACTCAACGGAATCCAGTATCTATAAAGGCTTCATGGAGCTGGTATATTCTCAAGGGAAGTTATTAGATAGGATAAGCATCGACATGTTTCCGCCTACGAATGTAGCGGAAGGAGAAGGATTGCAGCAGTTGAAAAAGAAGGTAAAAGATCTTCATGTGAAAACTTTTGATGTTGATATTGATCCTAAGGAAATGTTTGAATTTCACTTTGATTTGTGGAAACAAAAAAAGATAGATGGTGCTTTAACGTGTTATCCAACTGTCAATGAAGCTTTAAAAAAAGCTGGTGTTCCCTCGTATTGGATGTCGCCTACTCGTATTGAAATTTTTCAAACGATAAGGATTTTTTTCGAAAAGATAAAGACTTCTTACTATAAAGATACCCAGATCGGTGTGGGAATGATTGAGGTGAAGGATTTTGACTCTATTAAAGAAAGGATGAAGCAAACTTATCAGATCCAATATTTAGAGCTTAGGATGAAGGAAACACTCATTCAGCTTTGCGAGAAATTAGATGGATCTCTCTTTGAGGAAGGAAACGGACGATATACAGTTTTCAGTTCTCGGGGTGCTATTGAACGGGAGATTCAGACATTCAAGGAAAAAGCCCAATACTTGTCACTTGAAGCAGATACAGCTGTTGCCGTAGGAATTGGTTTTGGGCAAACGGTATTCTCTGCAGAAGTAAATGCTCATCGTGCTCTTCGACAGTCGAAGGAAAAAGCGGAGCCAGGGATTGTCATTGTTCAGGATGATGGAATGGTCATTGAGTCAGCAGGACAGGAGGAAGAGCTGACTTATTCCTATCGTACAGATAACAAAGATTTTTTAGAGAAATTAAAGAAAGGAAACATCAGTGTAAAAACGTTTAAGAAAATAGACGCTTTGATGCAAAAAATGGGTTGGAACGATTTTACGACGAAGGATTTGGCTGCACATCTCCAGATGAGTGAACGAAATGCTCAGAGAATTGTAGCTGATTTGTGTAACGTAGATTTAGCAGAGAATATTGGTGAAGAGTCACATCACACCCGAGGAAGACCCATTAAAGTTTATCGGTTGAAATAAGCATTCAAATGTTGAATGCTTATTTTTTTTTGTTTTTTGGAAGAAAAAAACCATTGAAATGAGCCGTAATATTGCATAAAATACATATAACGAAATTTTCGTTATATATTCGCAAAAGGAAAAGAACTACCTTCTCTTCTGTTGATAAAGGGGGAATCATAGGATTCAGCGAGCTCCGTTAATCGTTTAATTCATTTAAGAATGGGCAGATTGAATCGAGTAGATACATGACATGAATATAATGAATAGTCTTTTCACACAAAAGCATGAATTTTAGCAATTCCCGAAATCTCCCGTGATTCACATGTTTTTGCTGCCCTGGGAATTCAGAAGCCTAGATGTTAAAAATGAAAGCGCTTCTAAAAATATTTTCAAAAATAACTTTAACTTTTTCTGATTATCGAATCCGAAAGTGCGTTTCATTTTCAACATCCACATAAACTACTTATTTAACATAGGGGGAATTAGACAATATGACATCAATACGCACAAGAAATTGGATTCTAGCTTTACTTTTTCTAGGATGGACTTTAGGCAATCTAGATCGTTATATTATGAACTATGCCGTTTTGTCCATTACGGAAGATTTACATTTGAGCCCATCCTCTACTGGACTCTTACTCAGTAGTTTTTTCGCCGGATATGCCATTATGCAAATGCCTGGAGGGTGGCTGGCGGACCGATTTGGACCTAGGAAAGTTCTCATTGCCGCAGTTGTTTTGTGGTCGATCTTTACAGGATTGACTGGTGCTGCTTGGTCCCTGGTCTCTATGGTTATGATCCGTTTTCTATTTGGTATCGGGGAAGGTGGCTTTCAGCCTGCCAGCTCTAAAATCATATCGCTTACGTATCCTAAAGATGAACGGGCTCGAGCGATGTCAGTCATGCTGTCATCAGGCGGGATTGTGGCGCTTATTATCCCGATCGCATCTGCTTGGATGCTTACGACGATAGGCTGGCGTACTATGTTTATCATATTAGGAGTCGCAGGTGCTGTTATTGCAGCCTTTTACTGGTACTTCATTAAACTTCCAGAAAGCAACCCAGAGGAGGAAATCGCTCACACCGCTGTTCCGAATCAAAAGGGGATTTTTAGTTCGTTGATTAAAACGCCAATGATATGGAATTTGGTTATTGCCTATTTTAGTATTTATGCAGTCAACTGGGGACTTGCAGCATGGTTACCGACCTATTTAGTTAAAAATCGCGGTCTTGATTTAATTTCACTCGGCTGGATTCAGACTATTCCAGGAGTAACAATGTTAGCAGGGATCTATTTAAGTGGTTATATAATCGATAAGCTGCCAAAAGGCCGGGAAAGATTGGCAGGAAGCTTTGCTTGTTTATGTACCGGGATTTTGTTGTATCTCATGTTTACGGCTTCAAGTGTGCCGTCTTTTATTACGTATCAAACGATCATTAATCTATTCATTTCCTTCGTTTTGACACTACTGCCGGCAATCGTGCTGAAACAATTGCCGTCTTCAGTTACTGGTACAGCCATGGGAATTGCAAATACTGGTGGTCAATTGGCTGGTTTTATCACGCCAATGGCGATTGGATTTATTGTCGATGCGTTTAATGGTTCATTTGATGCTGCTTTTTGGATGTTAATAGGATTCTCTATTGTCTGTATTGGAGCACTTTTAACCTTAAATGATAAAAAAGGAGATCTGCTCAAACAAAATAGGGAAGAAGCCAGCGCATTAGAGGTATGATCAATAAAAACGTTTTTTGCTTAAAAGTAGAGGGGAGATTTGTTTATGGAATTGCAAACACTCATTTCGGATCTTATCGAACAAAAAAGAGATAAGATTATTGAGCTAAGTGATAAAATTTGGGATTGTCCAGAAATCTGCTTCGAAGAACACCAATCCTCCAAGTATTTAAGTGAAGCGTTGGAAGGTGAAGGATTTCACGTTGAGAGAGAGGTGGCCGGACTCCGAACAGGATTTATTGGGAGTTACGGAATTGGTAAACCAGTAGTCGCTATTTTGGGTGAATTCGATGCTTTAACAGGGCTAAGCCAGAAAAAAGGCTTTGCTGAACATGAGCCAGTTGCTGCAGGCGGCCATGGGCATGGATGCGGTCATAATTTGCTGGGAGCCGGTGCTTTTGCCGCTGCCGTTGCTATTAAAGATTACATGGAGCAAACAGGTTTGCAGGGGACAGTTCGTTATTATGGCTGTCCGGCTGAAGAAAGTGGCTCTGGAAAAGCGTTTATGGCCCGTGCGGGATTGTTTGATGATGTCGACCTGGCGCTTTCCTGGCATCCGTCCACGGTACCTGCTATTTGGAATGTCAGTACTCTTGCAAACTACTCTGTGACTTTTAAATTTAATGGGAAGAGCGCGCATGCTGCCGTTGCCCCTCACTTAGGCCGCAGTGCATTAGATGCAGTGGAATTAATGAACGTTGGTGTTAATTATTTAAGAGAGCATATGATTCCCGAAGCGAGAGTGCATTATGCGATTACTGATACAGGCGGGGCTTCACCGAATGTTGTACAACCTCATGCGGAAGTTGTCTATTTAATCCGCGCGCCGAAAAAGCAGCAAGTAAAGGATCTATACGAACGTGTACACAATATTGCTAAAGGAGCAGCCTTGATGACTGGAACAACCGTGGAAGCCGTATTTGAAGGCACTGCTTCCAACTTAATACCGAATACAACATTAGCAGGTGTGATGCATAAAAATTTAACTGCTGTCGGTGTTCCTTTTTACGATGAGTTTGACCAGCAGTTCGCTAAAGAAATCCGGGCCACTCTTTCTCAAGAAGACGTTGATGCTTCTTTAGCAGGCTTGGATAAAGAAACATCGAAGAAATTAAAAGATAAAGACATTGTGGATGTCATTCCGCCTCTTGGTGATGAGACTGCATTATCGGGGTCTACTGATGTTGGTGATGTTAGTTGGTTTGTTCCAACGATGCAATGCTTAACAGCGTGTTGGGCACTTGGCACTCCTTTTCATACTTGGCAAGTAGTGTCGCAAGGGGCCATGCCTATCGCCCACAAAGGCATGCTTCAAGCAGGGAAAGTGATCGCTTGTACCGCTATTGATGCGATGGAAAGTACAGATATTATAGAAAAGGCGAAGAGAGAATGGAAAGAACGCTTAGAAGGGGAACCATATGTTTCTCTAATTCCTGAAAATGTGGTGCCGCCTCGAAAAGAGGTACACGTATAATCGTACGTTCATAAAGTTGGTTGATGATGAGAATTTACTTCATTCTCATCTTTTATTTTGCTTCTGTAGAAAGGAAAGATGGAACATGGCTGTAGTAAAAGAGATAGTCCCATTTGATCAAGATAAAATTTATGAAAAGCACAGGGACCTTGTCCACTTAGATAAATGGGTGGAGCATTACCGCTCGTATGCCATGGAAGGTCGATGTGCTGCCTATATTCCTGCCTTAGCAATGGCCAATCCATCACAATTAGGTATTGCGATGGCAGGTCCAGATGGAGTGGTCTTGAAGTCCGGGGAGTGTGAAGCCTCTTTCACCTTACAAAGTATTTCGAAAGTGATTGGTTTTATAGCTGCTTGTTTGGACTTTGGTACTCCCTACGTCTTAGATAGGGTAGATGTCGAACCTACTGGAGACGCTTTTAATTCGATTATCCGTTTAGAAGTGCATAAGCCAGGAAGACCTTTTAATCCTATGATCAATGCCGGTGCTCTCACCGTAGCTTCTTTACTTGGAGGAAGAGCACCACTAACAAAAATAGAATCGTTCTTAACATTAATCGAAAAAATGGTGGGAAAACGCCCGTCTATCAATGAGGAAGTGTTTCAGTCGGAATGGCGAACAGCCCATCGAAATCGAGCCTTGGCTTATTATTTGAAAGAGACGGGATTTCTAGAATGCACAGTAGAAGAAGCTTTAGAGGTCTATTTAAAGCAATGTTCTATTGAAGTAAATACACAAGATGTAGCTATGATCGGGTTAATCTTAGCTTATGATGGATTTCATCCGATTCGAAAGGAACAAATCTTTCCGAAAGAAGTGGCCAAGTTAACGAAAGCATTAATGGTGACATGCGGTATGTATAACGCTTCTGGTAAATTCGCAGCTTTTATCGGATTACCGGCTAAAAGTGGAGTGTCTGGAGGAATTATGGCCGCTGTTCCAGCACACGCCGGTTCTAAGAAATCCCCATTTCCGGATGGGTGCGGAATTGGAATTTATAGTCCGGCAATAGATGAATACGGAAATAGTGTAGCGGGGAGTATGCTGTTAAAACATATAGCGAGGGAATGGGATTTAAATATTTTCTAATGCTATTCATTTTAAAGGGAATTGTGCGAGAAACAAGCACGTACTTTTATCATTCACAAAATAAAGTTGTACATCGACATGAGCGAAAACTGGACGTTCCATTCAGTTTTCGCTCGTGTTTTTTATCTATAGGGTTTGTTAAACTCCCTTGTTGATTTCCACTCCAATCAACAATAGTCATTAACATAGCCTATCTATCAAAAGCATTACCCTTTAAAACGGCGTGTCTTCCTATTGAAATATAGTCGATTCCGTAGTTTTTGACTTCTTTAAGGGGGTAGCAATTTCGGCCGTCCAGTAGAATAGGGGTCTTCATGAGTTCTTCGTACCTTCCTAGTTGAAAGTCCTTGATTTCATCCCAGTCTGTAGCAATGAAGGCCATTTCTTTTTCTGTAAGAGCACTTTCTATCGTAGAAGCGTATTGGATTTGATTGCCCAATACTTGTTTTGTTTTTTCAATTGCTTTCGGGTCGTAGGCAGTAATGACGGCTCCCTCATCTATTAAATGTCTGGCCAGTGTAATAGCGCTGGACTCACGTATATCATCGGTATTTGGCTTGAAGGCAAGTCCGAGCAGGGCGACGTTTTTCCCTTTTAAACTTCCGTATTGTTGAATAGCTTTGTCGATGAGCAGGTGTTGCTGTTTATTGTTAACGTCGATCACCGTTTTCAGCATATCGAACGATTTAAGGTGTTGGCTGGCGATGTCTAAAAGGGCCTTTATGTCTTTTGGAAAACACGATCCTCCATAGCCAATTCCAGCTTTTAAATGGTGATTTCCAATTCGGGAATCAAGCCCCATTCCGAAGGAGACGTCTTCTATATTTGCTTCCACCTCTTCACAAATATTGGCGACTTCATTAATAAAACTAATTTTAGCGGCTAAAAAGGCATTTGCAGCATATTTAATCATTTCTGCACTATTTAAATCAGTTTTAAAAATGGGCCTATTAAAAGGTTTGTTGATTTCCTCTACTACCCTTGCCGCTATGGCTGATTCTGCCCCAATAATGATACGGTCGGCCTGGAGCGTATCGTAAATAGCTGATCCTTCCCGTAAAAATTCAGGATTTGAAACGATATCTACCTTTATTCCTTCACTTAAAAATGATTCAATTATAGCTTTTATTTGTTTATTTGTGCCAATTGGAACCGTACTCTTTGTCACAACAATGGAGTCATTTGTTATATTCTCTCCAATGATACGGGCAGCTTCCTTTATATATTGAAGATCAACGGAACCATCTGCCAGCGGCGGCGTCCCGACAGTTACATAAATAATTTCGACATGTTGAAAGGCTTCTTGTTCATTATTTGTAAAAGAGACTCTTCCTTTATTCAGATTGCTTTCAAGTAATCTGTCCAACTCGGGTTCGAAAAATGGACAAATCCCTTTTTGGAGTTGTTCTATTCTTTCAGCGTTTATATCATAGCAAGTTACTTGATGGCCGATTTCTGCGAAACATACACCGGTAACCAAGCCAACATGCCCTGTTCCAACGATTGTAATCTTTTTCATAGTGACATTCCCTTTCATTTTATAGGACATATTCATCGACTGTTCGGTTTGAGGGTGTCCCAAGTAGATTGTAAAGCTATTGAATGTGCTGCAACAAGTTTTTTGCTGGAAATGATTTATCCACTTTAGGGGCTTAATGGAAGGGAGAGTTTTAATCAAAAGAGTAAAAAATGTATTGACAGTGAAAATCATTCTCTATTATAATTCTAAACATAAATGAAAATCATTATCGTTGATGAAAATTATTTCTTTGGGGGATTAAGGGATGAAGAAGAGAGATTTGAAGAAAATTTTTGCTGGTCTATTTCTAGCTAGTTCGGTTTTAACAGCATGTAACACAACTGATAGCGAAACGAAAGAAAAACCAGAAGAGAATAAGCAAGAAGAAGCGAAGCAAGAAGATGTGAAGAAGGATGAAGCAGAAAAAGCGGAAGTGAACTACGGCGAAGTGTTCAAAGAAGCAGTGGCCGAATTGGAAAAGGCTAAAGAAGGCAAAGACGTAGACTTTGATAAAGTGACGGAGCTTTATACTACTAATCTGCAAGAATTAGTTCAAAAAAGAGATGCAGAGTTTGAAGATACAATTGATCAACATATTACAACAGCATTGGCAGCCGGAAAAGATGGCTCTATGGATAAAGTTGTTGTGAAGCAAATTTTTGATAAATTAATGCAAAAAGTATTCTATACAACAATGAAACATGAGTTCACTGAAGTAGATGAAAACTGGGGCAACAAAGAAGTAGTAAAAGAAGAGATTGAAGAAGCAAAAGAATTTTATGCAATCATTCAAACAACAGTCCAAAAGCGTGATACTGCATACTCTACAAACATGGAAGATGCCATTGCCGGCGGTTTTGCTGAAATTGAAAAAGCGGTTGAAGCTGACGATAAATTAGGATTCAGTCTTGGAAAACAAGTAGTAGATAAAACTTTGATGAAAACATTCTATTTCGCAACGGGTGCAACTCCTAACGGGTATGCAACAAAAGCAGCGGCTTCAGCGAAAGAAAATGCGGAAGAAGCAAAAATCCAACAGGCTGAAGGATGGGCTTTCTATCAATCTATTTTTAGCTACTTAAATAAACATGCTCAAGAAGATGCGGCATTCATTCAAAAACAATTTGATTTACAAACGGATGTAAAAACACTGGACCCAGTTGCTGTGAATAAGGCGTTTGTACGCGGCTTCTCAAAAATTGCTCTACACGAGTACGATGAGAGTGTGGAAAATTGGGGTGAAGATAAGTCTGTCATCACTGCTCTAGAAGGTGCTTTATTTATTGATGTAATTGGTGAAGACATCAAAGCTTTAATTGGTGAACAAGAATATAACGCTCTAAATGAAAAAGCGCAAAAATATCTAGAAGAAGCTAAAGGAAAAGATAAAGCAGCCGGCGAAGCCACTTTAAAAGAAATTCGCGCTGCTCTTGAAACGGTTATTGAGAAAGCGAAATAATGATTACTAACAAATCATTGGAAAAAACCTTGTACTGCTCAAGGTTTTTTTCCTTTTTACTTAAGTTATAATGATAGGTAAAGTTTAAAACTAGAGGTGTTGTTTCTTGAAGATTATTGTAACGGGCGGAGCGGGCTTTATTGGAAGTCATCTAGCCAGAAGATTGTTAGCAGAACATCACGAAGTACACATCATCGATTGTCTCCATCCGTATTATTCTCCTGAAAGAAAAAGACTTCATTTGGATCATATAAAAAAGTTTGGAGACTTTCACTACTATAATAAAGATCTGCTTGATCGAGAAGGAACGATTGCTGCGATCAAAGAAATCTCCCCGAAGGTCGTTATTCATCTTGCTGCTCTTCCCGGTGTTTCCTATTCCCTTGATCAGCCGTTAGAATATGTGGATTATGATATAAAGGCAACCATCAATGTCTTAGAAGGGGCAGGACAAGCAGGTGTGTCAAAAGTTATTTTTGCCTCTTCTTCCTCCGTTTATGGGAATCAAGAAGGTCCTTTCCATGAAAATATGGCAACGGGTAAAGTGATCTCTCCTTATGCGGCTGCAAAGTATTCGGCTGAAGCTTTTTGTCATGCCTACGAACATTTATATGGCTTTCAAATGAATATTTTAAGATTCTTTACTGTATTTGGTCCGTGGGGAAGGCCGGATATGGCGATTGGCCATTTCATAAAAAAGCTTCTAAACGGTGAAGATATTCATATTTTTGGTTCAGGCAGCGCCCGCGACTATACGTATATCGATGACATCGTGACTGGAATTTATTTGACGATCATGAATAGCACAGAGAGTGAGACATTCAATATTGGTTCAGGGAGACCAGTGACAATGGAAACAATGTTGAATGAATTAAAGGTCTATTTTCCAACTATGACGGTGAAGAGGGAAGGGCATCGAAAGGGAGATGTTGACAAGACATGGGCTGATATTTCAAAAGCTGCCGACGTATTAGGTTACACACCAAAGGTCGATTTTCGCAGAGGGATAGCGGAGACTGTGAAGTGGGCTAAAGAGTATGAAGCGTTTCTATAAAAAGTCCGCTAAACGCTTTATCTCGCTAGTCATTATTGTCGCATTTATCGTATTGACGATCATGTATTTTGATGTGGGTGAAATATGGCGCGCTGTTCAATTGCTGCTTCAAAATCCTTTTTGGCTGTTTGTGATGCTTTCTCTTTATTTCATTTCTTTTTGTTTGAAAGCAGCGGCTTGGAAATTCTACTTAAGGAAAAGGGTAAGCTTTCTCTCTTGTTTATTAGGTATACTCTACAGTTTGTTCATCAACCATCTCTTTCCTATAAAGATTGGGGACGTCATTAGGGCGGAAATTTTGCATAAAAGAGAAAAGCTTATAAAAAGGGAAGAGGCCTTTCATTCCGTCATTGTACTAAGGGTGATGGATATGGGCTGTTTAATAGGAATCGCTTTTGTTGGGTTGTTTGTTTTGGATATTGCGTATAAGATTCCAGTCTGGCTTATTGTGAGCGGATGTACGATCGTTCTCCTTTCCTTGTTGGTTATAAAAAGATATTTTGCTGAGTTTTTGAACAGACAGATCATATGGCTGAAGAGTGCATTATTTGGAGTGAATGGATTCGTTATTTTTTTAGCTACATTGCTTAGTTGGATCATAGAGGCGGGCGTGCTGTTCGGCACTGTACATATTTTACAAGAAAATGCGACTATACTGGAGCTGGCTTTTGTGAATAGCTTGACCATTGCGGGACAAGTATTCCAGGTAACTCCAGGAGGCATCGCCAACTATGAGAGTGTGATGATTTTTGGTTTAAGTCTGGTCGGAATCCCGCTTAAATCGGCATACATCATGGCTGTATTAAACCATGGCATTAAATTCTTTTTTTCTTATGCAGCGGGAGCGTTTTGTCTGTGGGCTCATCCCATTGATTTAGACACCATTAGAAATTGGACAAAACTGAGAGGAGTTAGGGGAAAGTGAAAAGTGCTTCGAAATTTGAAAAGGTGGCTGCCCGATGTTGGAACTTATTAAATGAAGGGAAGCCTTTTACACCGATTTTTGTATTGGGGACGATGTTATTATTTCATATAGTCGATTTAGGATCATTCGATCAGCTATCTGGGCTGTTTATATCATTGTTACCTGTCGTTCCAATCTTGATCATCTATTTCATATTTGATTTTCCTTTATTCTTAAGGAATTATTTATGGATTCCTTTTATCGTGTATTTGATTGTCTGGAATGATGTGAATCTTAGTTTATTACTATTTGCAACAGGACTTTACTTCTTTTTTACCGTCTTTTTCTGGGGCACTCTTTATTACCACCTGAGGATCGGCACCTCATGGTTGAACTTTACGCGCTTCTGGAAACTAGTATTGAAGAATAGTGATTCAACAAGTGGGAATGCCCAAGAGCAATTGCCGAAATTCTTATTAGTTTTATCCATTTGGGAAATGCTTTATAAAAGTAATGTATCCGGTGAACAGACCGACTTACTTTCGATCTTGATGTTCTACGGATTTATTTTGATTTTTGCTTGGATTCTTCATCGAAATTTATTTGATTGGAAGCCGGCCATGTATACAGCATACACAAAGGATTTTACTAAATCCCCCACGAAGCCGATTTCGGATAAAGTGGTCGTTATTGTTATTGATGGGATGAGGAAGGAAAGGTTTTATCAAGCCAATACCCCTTTCTTAGATGAATTAAAAGAAAATGGAACCGAATATACGAACATGGAAACGGTTTATCCTGCTCGAACGGTCGTTTGTTTCACTTCAATGTTTACTGGAACCTATCCATTTGAACATGGAATTACGTCAAATATGGTGTGGAAGCTTGGAATTAAAGTGGAGAGTATTTTCGACTCTTTACGGAAAGTGGGCAAAAAAGGAAGGCTGCTGGGAATTGCTCATCTGGTCGATTCGATGGGCGATGATGTCGAAACGGTTACAGCTGTCATGCATAATGACGAGGCGGACCCTAACATTATGAAGAGAGCTAAGAAAATTATGAAGGAACAAGATCCGGATTTATTCATTGTCCAGCTGATTGCTACAGATCAAACAGGGCATTCACGAGGAGTTCTTTATGATGAATATATTCAAAAGATTGAAGAAGCAGATCGCTTAGTCGAGGATTTTGTCGGATGGCTCGAAAAAGAAGGGAAGATGGAGAATACAACGCTATTTATTTGTGCCGACCATGGACAAGCTGATGGAATTGGCGGCCATGGCCATTTAGATGAAGGAGAGCGCTACGTGCCATTTTTTATGCACGGGCCGAACATTGAAAAAGGAAAAAAAATCGAGCAAAAGCATAGTCTCGTTTCGATGGCTCCAACTTTATCCTATCTTCTAGGGGCGCCATTCTCGAGTCACAGCCGTGGAAAAGTATTAGTTGAAGCAATCAAAGAAGGAAGAGATCATCAAGTATGAAAACGCAGAAAGTCATTGTATTTTTACCAGCTTATAACGAGGAAGCCTCCATTGGGGAAGTCATAAGAGGCATCCCGCGGGACTTCCATAAACAGGTTGAAGTTCAAGTATTAGTGATAGATGATGGCTCGAAAGATCAGACGGTTAAAGCAGCAAAAGAGGCAGGTGCCGACTATATTGTCAGCTTTGAAAGAAACCAGGGGCTTGGAGCTGCAGTCCGCTCGGGAATCAAGGAGTGTTATGAACGAGGGGCTGATATTGGAGTGATGATTGATGCGGATGGGGAATACCCAGCGCAACAAATTCCTGAGTTATTACAGCCGATATTTGATGGGAAAGCAGATTACACTATGGGATCACGCTTTTTAGGAACGATAAACGGAATGAAAATTCACCGCCGGCTTGGTAACTACTGTTTTACGATGCTCCAAAGCTTGTTATTGAAAAAATGGATCTTTGATGGACAGTCTGGTATGCGGGCATTCTCGCGGCAGGCATTAAAACATGCCGAAATCATTCACGACTACAATTATGCCCAAGTCATTACCTTGAATTTAGTCAGGAAAGGCTTTCGAGTGCAGGAAGTGCCGATTCGATACCGAGTCCGATCTACAGGAGAATCATTCATCACGTTTAGAGGTTATTTTTCTTCAGTCATACCTGCAATTATTAAGGAGATAAAGAGACCTGTTCAAAAAGTGAAGATTGATTGTTCAGCTCATAAGTTAACGGGCAAGTAAATGGGCGTCACTAAAAAACTTCGATGATCTGCATGAATGAGCTTTTGACGAGTCTGTTTATTTTCGAAAAATTGATGCAAAATTTAAATTGACATTCGAAATGATAATCATTATCATTGTTTGTATGTAGGAGGAAGGTTCATGTACAAAAAAACAATATTTTTTTCCTTTTTATTAGTCTTTGTTCTAAATAGTATGTTCTCGGCTACTGCTCATGCCTATACATATGGCGATCCGAATAAGGAAGATGTTGCAGAAGCCTATAAAGAGATGCTGATTAAGCTGGATCAGAATCCGCCTAATTTTGCCGAGGCAAGAAAGATTTATGACTCGGTGAAAAAAGAAATTGATATGCATATGGGGCCGGAGCCTTCGAAAATCATTCTTGATCGAATCGAAGCTAAAGACAAAGAGGCTGCCATTGAAAATATGGAGAAACTGTTAGTGCTTAATATTGCAAGAAGGTTGGAAAGCATCGAGAGTAAATTCACTGAATATGATACAAGTAAAAAATTGCTGGCGAAAGCTTTTGCTACATACGAGGCGCTTTCACCAAGAGTGGAAGCGGTAAATCCTGATTTGAATAAAGAACTAAAAGCAGACTTCGATCAAGCATTGAATGCTCTTGGTAATCCAGGACTATTCGGAGTTGGAAAGAAGGAGTCTGATTTAGATGCCTTTAAGGAAAATAAGGAAGCGATTCTTTCTGCCCTGCAAAAAGAATTTAAACTAAAAAGTCTGGAAGTAGGACATTTTTCTGAAAGTGCAACAGACACAGAGGCTGCCAAAAAGAAAGAATGGACGGATGTATCCAATATTCGAAATTGGATTCCGCTGTTATTAATAGTAGCGGTTATTGGAAGCATAGTGATCTTTACAATACGTAAAAAGAAGCGCAGATAGGAATGCGTGATCATGGGGAAGGTGAAAGATTGTGGAAATTCAAGCATTGTTGATTACATTTCGTGAAGTACTTGAAGCATTGCTCATTGTTGGAATTATCACCACTTACTTAAAAAGAATGGATCATGCTAAGTACAATAAATACGTTTGGCTGGGAGCCGGTCTTGCCGTCTTAGCCAGCGTAGGAATTGCCATGCTTTTTCAAGTCGTGTTTACCGGCTTTGCGGCAATGGGGAGCGAAATATATTTAAAGATAGGGATCATGATTATTTCCACAATCCTCTTGACCCAGATGGTGTTTTGGATGGCAGCGCACAGCAAGGACATAAAAGGGAATATGGAAGGAAAAATGAACAAGTTCATCTCAACTGGAAATATTGTTGGGATGGTCGTTCACTCTTTCCTTGTCGTGTTGCGTGAGGGAGTAGAAACTGTATTCTTTTTTGCTGCGATCACAGGCGGAAACATCGGAGCCGCCTTGCAAGGATGGGGTGCTATCACTGGTGTGATCATCGCTGCTGTCGTATCGTATTTCTTCTTTAAAGGTACGATGCGTATTCCTTTGAAAAGTTTTTTCAAAGTGACGGGGGCATTCATCATATTGATCGCTGCAGGACTTCTCGTTCAAGCGATTTCCATGATGCAGGACGTAGGCATCATTGGCAGTGTCATTCCGCACCTTTATGATATTACTTGGTTCTTACCGGAGCATCCGATTGATTATGCACATTATTTAAGGGATAACGGTGTTGCGCCATTGCTTTCCGGGGACGTTGGGATCTTCTTAAAAGCATTGTTCGGCTACTCTTCCATGCCGTCGATTGAAGAAGTCATTGCTTATATCGGTTACTTTGTTGGAATCTATTTGTTAACTGCTTATCAGCCAAGTGAAAAGTCCAAGGATCGTAAAAATAATGAAGTGGAAGAAAAAGAAGTTAATCCATTGAATTCATAGGTAAAATAACCTTCTAAAAAAGTACAAGGCAAATGTCTTGTGCTTTTTCTATAGTTAATAAGTGTTTTTTTCTTAATATATTCAAGCTTTGTGAAACTCCTCTGTTGATTTCTGCGGGCGGTCTAGAAGCCTCCTCGCCGCTCCAATTAACAATAGTTATTAACATAGCCATTTATCAAAATAGCCGTTTGAACTAAAAGGTGTGATGAAGTGTGGAAAAGATAACATCGAAGCTAGTAGTTGTTTTTAGTTTCCTATTGATGATCGGCATGGTTCTGGCACAATTGATGTTTGTGAACTCCTTTGCGTCTACATATGATCAAGTTGATTTTGCCCTGGCACTTGAGCGTTATGATGTACTAGCTATGCAGCCTCATTTTCCAGGGTATCCCTATTTTATATTAGGAGGGGCCCTTATACATCAATGGATAGCTGACAAAGCAGCTTCATTGACATTGTTTAATGTATTGATCTATGCAAGTGCCGTCGTTCCGATGTACAAACTTGCCCGCAGCCGCTTATCTGCATCATTAAGTATACTGACCGCGGCCCTGATTTACTCCGCTGGCTTTGTCGTCTTAATGGTTAATCAGCCGATGTCGGAAGGGGCGGCTATCGCCGTGTTGTGGTGGTACGTTTGGAGTATCTATGCAGCCCATGAAAATCAGGGTGTTTGGTCAAATATTCTCCCGTTGTTCCTGTTAAGTGTTTTATTGGGTATCCGTTTATCGTATCTTCCGTTCATCAGTGGAGTGTTATTTCTTTTTTATAAGAAATGGCAAAGCAGACAATTACAAATGAATCAACTGTTTTCTCTAGGGTGCCTAGCTATCATGTTTCAATTGCTGTGGATAGGCGGGGTAGCCATCACGGAGGGGAGCTTCATTGGATTTATGAAGCTTGCGTTTGCTTTTACTAACGGCCATTTTAATGAGTGGGGCGGAACGGCTGCCTCCGCCGACCGATCTTTTATCGAGCGGCTATATCAATTAGTGGTTGAGAACATTGGCTGGACAGGAATGGCGGTAAGGTCTTATGTATTGGCGGGAATGCTGCTCGTTTATCTGTTTTGTTTTTGGGGAGCCGTTCGAAGGAAGCGGCTAGAATATGGCTTCTTGGCCCATCTGTTCATCATCCTTATTTCAAGCTACTTTTTATGGGCTTTATTTGCTCAGAATATAGATAAACCGAGACATATCATACCGGTGATTACTTTAGGTCTGTTTGGCTTGTATGCAGTTATTTTTTCAAAATGGAAACATGGCTGGATTCTTGCTTTTTCTTGCCTGTTTTTATGTGTTCAGGCTGATCAAACGACTGCTCTATTAAAAGAACAGTCAAAAGAACTTCCTGCAACGTACCAGATCGCTGCCTATTTGGCACAGAGGGATGATCCGTTTATTGTATACGCTTGGGAGGAGTCCAGGGTTTTTACGTATTTGGATGTCCCATTTCCTCACAAAGAGATCAATACATATTCAAAGTTTTTATATGATACGTCTTATTATAAAAACAAGGAAATATTATTGACGGATAAAGTAATTGAAGGATTTATATCACAGGGAATCGATCTCACAGGGAAGGTAGAGCCGTTAAAGGAGTTTTCCTCCAATTCTTTGTTTGATCCAGTTTATCATCATATTGTTTTATATAAATGGAAAAGTGGAAATTGATTAGACAGGCTGTTGACAAATGCTGGAGAGATCTAACTAGACGCTGTTTATGATGTGGAACAAGCGCAAAGTAGTAAAAAAATTTTGTTTTGAGGGGGAAAAGTTCCCCCTCTTTTTGTTGTGTTTGAAGGTTTTTTATAGAGGGATTTTCGGCTGTTATATTATATTTAAATAGTTAAAAACCAAGGTGGATGCGCGGGCGGGAAAATAATGTGTAAAAAAATCTGAATAAAAATAAGTGGTTGGCACAAAAATTGCATATTTTTATAATAGTGAAGAAGTAATAGGAATGTTGAAGCGATGCAGGGTTATGGAATAACCTTCAATGTACTTTGAAAAATGAAAACGATTTCCAAATAATGAAATTGAAAGAAAGGAATGACACAATATAATGAACAAAACGATACAACATAGCTTTATAGTAGGCTTTGCCTTATTTGCCTTATACTTCGGAGCAGGCAACCTAATTTTCCCGCCATCGATTGGAAACGCTTCAGGGACGAATTGGATTCCTGCATTGGCTGGTTTCGCAGTCACTGGAATTGTCCTTCCTTTGTTAGCAGTTATTGCGATATTAAATGCCGGCGGTAAGTTTGAAGACCTCACGAGACCGATTAGTCCTTGGTTTTACAAAGTATTTAACCTGTTACTTATGGTTGGAATAGGGATGTTTGTGACGATTCCGCGCATGGCAGCTACAACTCATGAGCTGGGCATTCACACCTTGTTTCCTCATGTTCCTTCTACTATTACGATCATCATCTTTTTTGCAATCAGCTTTTATTTTGCGATGGATCAATCAAATGTAATTGATAAAATAGGAAAAATTCTTACACCTCTTTTAGTAGTGATTCTTTTGTTTATTGTAGGTAAAGGAATTTTTGATCCGATTGGAACACCAGTTGCAACCGATTTAAAGACACCGTTTTCAAATGCTTTTATTAGTGCTTATCAGACAGGTGATGTGATTACAGGAATTCTTTGTGCTCCGATTTTTATTGCAGCTATCGCGGCTTATGGGTATAAAGGGGCTGCAGCGAGAAAAATGGCGATTAGCGGAACATTAATCGCAGGGATCGGCTTGCTTATTGTCTATGGAGGATTACTCTATATTGGGGCATCAGGCAGCAGTGTATTTCCTAAAGATATTGGAGATACAGCGCTCGTATCTGAAGTAGTTAGTATGTTGCTAGGTAACTTTGGAACGATTGCGTTATCCATAGCGATCGCATTGGCATGTTTAACTTCTACGATTGGCGTCATTGCGGTTATTGCAGATTTTCTGAATAAACTAACGAATAATAAAGTGAGCTATCGTGCTTGGGCACTAGTGATTTGTATTGTAGGAGTGTTTATAGGGTCAATGGGAGTAGAGAAAATTGTTGATTACGCTATGCCTATTTTCTTGGCACTCTATCCAGTTGCGATTGTATTAGTTTTCTTAGGTGTATTCCGCAAATACGTGCCGAATGCAGGGTCATATAGAGGAGCAATCCTTTTAACATTCATTGTCAGCGTATGTGAAACATTAGGCTCCGTTTTAAACGTTGGATTTTTAAGCAGCGTCGCTTCTGTCCTTCCTTTAAGTTCAAATGGGTTTTCATGGCTCGTGCCGGCGATAGTAGGTTTCATCGTCGGAACGATCATTGACAAAGCTGTCGGCCAAAAGCAAAGCGAAGATCCTGTTTTAGATCCTGCAGAAAATAAATAATTGTGAGAGTTTGAGAGGATGTCCCAAAAGTATAACTTTTAGGGGTATCCTCTTTTTTGATGGTTCTTTACACTTGTCCGTTGATTTCCGTTCCAGGCGCTTTGCTTCCCCCGCAGGAGTCTTTGCGCTTTCCTCTACAATCAACTTAGTGAAAATATACCGTTTGGACTTTGTCAAAAAGAAAGACTAGCCCTAAAAAGTCGTTTTTAACGGCTTTTTGAGTCAGTCTTTCTTTTTTTGTGAATGTTAAGAGTTTCTTGTTCTTTCGTTTGAAGCTTTCATGCGTTCTTGAGGCTGTGTGTTGATGGTGCCATTAGCTCGTTTAGAAGCATATTGTGCTTTAGCCCGTGCTTCACCAGCTTCTCCATTCATATTATCAGCGGGGAAATCTTTTGCTTTATTTCTCATCGTTCTCCTCCAGGCGTGTAGTAGAAGTTCGCGTTTCCGCGTACTTCTAGTATGGGTAGAAGAAACAAAAGTGATTCCATGAAGTTTGTGGGAAACTTAAAATATCAGGTGCTTATGAGTGATAAGCGGAAAATTTTTTGTCTGGATTGTTTACCGTTTTAATGACCTTTCCTTTTTCAAGAAAAAGGATGGTATCCCCAAGCTTCTTAGCTTCGTTCATATCATGGGTAACAATAATAAATGGGATGCGCCACATAACATGAAGGCGCAGAAGTTCATTTTGACATTCTATGCGTGTATCTTGATCTAAAGCCGATAGAGGCTCATCTAACAATAAAATAGAGGGCTCGGTCGCAAAAGCACGGGCGAGCGCAACCCTTTGCTTTTCTCCTCCTGAAATTTGATGAGGATACTTTTTGAGTAAATGTTTAATTCCTAAAATACTTAATAATTGTTCAATAAGGGGTGAAGGGCTGCCGTTCTTTTGCTTCTTCGCGCCATAGGCGATATTTTTCTCTACTGTCATATGAGGAAAAAGGGCATAATCTTGAAAGAGATAACCGATCTTTCTCTTTTGCGGGGGAAGTGATTCCCTGTCTGTATTGAAAAAGGAGAGATTATTTAATTGGATAGATCCGGAATCGGGATTAGTTAGGCCGGCGATACTGTTGAGGATCGTCGTTTTTCCTGATCCAGATGGTCCAAATAAAACAAGAATTTCATCATCCATTTTCCATTCAATATCTAACAAGAAATGATCTAGCTTTTTTTGAATTTGAACTTCAAGCATCTTATCCTCCTCTTACGTATTTTTATTAGCAAAGCGCCGCATGTTACGTTTACTCCACCAATTGAGCCACATGATTGTGCTAAATCCTAGAGCAACGATAATGATTACCCAAAAGGTTGCCTTTTCCATTTGTCCGGATTCTACAGCAAAGTAAATAGCCATTGGAATGGTATCTGTTCTTCCGGGTATATATCCAGCCAGCATTAAAGTAGCTCCGAATTCTCCTAGTCCTCTTGCGAAAGAAAGAACTAGACCGGCAAGAAGGCCCGGCCATGCTAAGGGAAAGGAGATTGTCCAAAAGACTCTCCACTCTGATGCGCCCATCGTCCGTGCTGCCATTTCTAATTTTGAATCCAAGTTTTCAAAAGAGGCCGCGGCACTTTGGTACATAAGAGGAAAAGAAACGACAATGGAAGCAATCACTGCTCCAATCCAAGAAAAAACAATTTGGATATCAAATAGAGATAAAAGCCAGCTTCCGATCCACCCGTTCTTGCCAAAGAGAATGAGCAAGCCGAAACCGACGACCGTTGGCGGCAACACGAGAGGAAGTAAAAAGATGGATTCGATCAAACTTTTTCCGAAAAAATTTTTCCGGGCAAGCAGGTGTGAAAAGAATACTCCGGTGAGAAAAACGACGGAGGTCGAGATGGCTGCTACTTTTAGTGATAAAAGTAAAGGTGTGTAATTCATATCAATCATTCGTATCTTTTCCCCCGTCCACTTAATTATTTAAAGCCGTATTTTGTAAAAACTTCTTTTCCTTCCTTACTTGTAAGGTACGTTAAGAATGCCTGCGCCTCTTTGGTGTGTTTGGAGTTAGAAGTGACAGCACCCGGGTAGATGATTGGCTCGTGCCATTCCGGTTTCGCTGCAGCGACTACTTTTACTTTATCAGAAATCATTGCGTCGCTGGAATAAACGACTCCGGCATCTGCATTGCCTGATTCTACATATGTAAGAACTTGGCGTACGTCTGAACCTAAAACTAGTTTGCTTTGTAGTGGTGCCCACAATTTTAGATGTTCAAGCACTTCTTTCGTATATCTTCCTACAGGTACGCTTTCAGGCTCGCCGATTGCAAAATGCTTGATTTGCTTAGGGCTTAATTCCTCAAACGAAGAGAGAGGTAATGAGTGATCTTTATTGGTAATTAAAACGACTTCATTTTTAGCAAAATCTGAACGTGATTCTTCTTGGATGAGGCTTTTCTCCTGCAGTGTATCCATATCCTGTTTGCTGGCTGAAAGGAAAACATCCGCTGGAGCTCCTTGTTCAATTTGCTGTACTAATTTACCTGAACTGCCGAAGTTGTACGTTAAGTCAATGTTAGGGTGTTTACTTTCAAATGAATTCTCTAATTCATTTAATGCGTCTGTCAGACTAGCTGCGGATGAAATGATCAGTTCCGTCTTTTTGCTTGAAACAGCTTCATTGGTATTTGATTCTTTAGACGATGTCGTGGAAGGTTGTTCACCATTTGAGCACCCTAAAGGAATCATAAGCAGACATAATAAAAAAAGAAAGTGCCATGCCTTTTTCATCATAAAACCCCCCTTGAATTGATAGTTTTATATATTTATATATAACTAAATATAACCAATTATATCTAAATATAATGATCGTAAAATAAGTGTCAAGTTTTTCCGGGTGTTCTTTATGTAAGGAAGAAGCCGCTATGCTTTTTCGATACGCCGTTCTAGTGCAGGGCGTGTGCTATAATTGAGAAATAACATGTATAAACGGGGAAGAGTGATCCAAGAGATCACTAATTATAAAACGTTGAAGCACTATCGGCTTGTTTCAGCTGAAAGAGCAGTTGGAATAATGAAACAAGCCATTGGATGGAGGACAAGATGAGGACCAATGACCATGTTTCTTATACAACTGAAGAAATTGCTCAATTATTGAAAGTGTCCAAGTTAACGGTATACGATCTAATAAAAAAAGGAGAACTGCCCGCGTATCGAGTGGGGCGGCAAATGAGAGTGGATGCTCACGACTTAGAATCGTATAAGGAAAATGCCAAAAGTGGAACAAGAGGGAAAAGGATAGGTTTGCCGATGGAGTCTGAGGAATATATGCCAATCGCCCATGCCTCAAGGCAAATCATCATTAGCGGACAGGATATTAGTTTAGATATTTTGGCTAACTATATAGAGAAAGATCTAAAAGGATGCCGTCCGCTTCGCTCTTATGCGGGAAGTTTGAATAGTCTAATCTCCATGTATCAAGGCGAGGCGGACATAGTCAGCACTCATTTATTTGACGGTGACACCGGAGAATACAATGTTCCGTATATCCGGAGAATTCTCGTAGGCCGCTCTTATATTGTGGTGAATTTCCTTTCGCGCTGGGAAGGCTTTTATGTCACAAAAGGAAACCCTAAAAACCTTCACTCATGGACGGATTTAACGAAACCAGAAATCAAAATGGTCAATCGTGAAAAGGGATCTGGTGCAAGAGTATTGGTGGATGAACAGTTACGAATTCAAGGGATATCCCCTGAACAAGTGAATGGTTATGAGATAGAAGAATCAAGCCACATAGGGGTTGCCGGCAAGGTAGCCACTGGGGAAGCGGATGTAGGAGTAGGCATCGAAAAAGCTGCCCACATTGTAGGTGTCGACTTTATTCCTCTTATAAAGGAACGCTATGATTTAGTCATTTTAAAAACAATACAAAATAAAGCACTCATTGATCATTTGCTGCAAATTTTACGATCAGATTCATTTCAGAAAGAAATTCAAGCGATCGGCGGTTATGATTTGTCGCAGATGGGACAGATCATGGACGAAGCATTTTAAAATAGTTTCCTCGCCTGCTCTGTAAAGGTGAAAATCATTGCCCTCGTCAGCGATTATAAAAATGCACTAATAATAGGGGCTGTCTCGTAAGGAAGTGTCTGACACTTTGGTTTCGAGGCAGTTCTATTTTTGCTGCAGAAGGTGTGAAGAAGGCTCCGGTGATTTGTTTTATCTCAGGAAAAGTAAATGTTAAAATAAATTATAAAAAAATTTATTTAATAAAAAATATTGTAAATAAAACATAAAATAATAAACAAATCATAATGATCAAAATAGAAGTTTGACTATATAATGGAGTTAATCAATCGAGGAGGCGGGAAAAATGAAGACGATTTCAAGCGAAAAAGTAATCCGTTATCGAGGCACAGAATTAAACACAAAAGGATGGCAGCAAGAAGCGGTTCTTCGTATGTTAATGAACAACTTAGATCCTGAAGTAGCTGAGCATCCAGACAAACTTGTCGTTTACGGAGGCATTGGGAAAGCAGCTCGTAACTGGGAAG